>JALHOI010000379.1 GCA_022843085.1 Pseudobdellovibrionaceae bacterium | reverse complement strand
GCTCTTCCGATCTTTTCGAAATTCGAATGGCGCATGAAAATGAAGCGCCTTCTCACCGAACGCCTTGGCGGAAACCCGGCCGAGATCACAGCTCGCGACGAGCGCGTGGCCGACGGTATTCGCTCCGCTCTCGCAGACAAGCCTGGCTTGTGGTTGGCCTATGTCGCCACCAAAGGTGAACCGAACGTCAAAGTCGCGGTACCCGGAGTCACGATGGCGTTTCCGCGCGTGCATTCAGACAACGTGACGATGGAGTTCTACGTCAATGATACCGACGAGCCGCGGTTCGTAAAAAGTCATAGGTTGCTGCATGAGCCTGACCAAACCGATCCGAATTGGAAAGCAGTCCCCCGCGCGGCCCTCATGGATGGGTCTATTCGCGGAGCATTGGTGCCAGCGCTTGCCTATTCGCGCAAGTTTCAACGCCTGGGTCGCGGTGCCGGATTCTACGATCGCTATTTAAAGAAAAATCGAATTTTGAAAATCGGTGTGGTGTTCGCCGAACAGCTTGTTGATGAGCTGCCGACTGAACCCCACGACATCGCGGTTGATGCGGTGATCACGGATCAAGAAGTTTTGTGGAAGTCGCGGCCTTTCAAGGGCGCAGAAGGAATCGAAAGTGAATGAAGATGTCGTAATTATGATCGTGGCTCTTGTCGCGGGTCTCGCGGCCGGAGCCGTCGCGATGTTGCTCTACCGCAACGCTATGGACGAAAAAGCAAAGAAGTCAGCCGCCGACGAAGCCGAGCGTATTTTGCAAAAAGCTCGCAGCGAAGCCCAGCGCATCGACCGCGAATCAAAAAATCGCGCGAAAGATTTTGAGGCTCGCGCAAAAAAGCAGGCCGAAACCGAAGTGCAGAAGCAAAAAGAGAAGATGATCAAAGAAGAGAAGTCGCTGGCCGATCGCGAACTTCGTATGGACCGCGAGGCGCAGACAAAAGAACAAGAACTGCAAACGCGTCTTCAAGAGATCGCCGGTCGCGACGAAAAAGTGAAAATCGCCGAAAAAAAATTGATCGATCTCGAGAACGCAGCGGCCAATCAGGCCGAGGCATTGAAAGCGCGTCTTGAGCAGGTTTCGAAATTGACTCAAGCTGAAGCCAAGAAAGAAATGATCGAGGCTTTAACCGAAGACGCGAAGGTCGAAGCGTCTCGCAAGGCCCAAGAGATTGAAGAGCGCGCTGTTGGTGAAGCTCACGAAAAAGCGCGACGAACGATCGCCGTAGCCCTTGCGCGGTACGCGAGTGAATTTACCAGCGAACGAACCGTAACGGTCATCAACCTTCCCAGCGAGGACATGAAGGGGAAAATCATCGGGCGAGAGGGTCGCAACATCCGAGCGCTTGAGGCGGCCTGCGGCGTCGACCTGATCGTCGATGAGACGCCCGAAGCCGTTGTGATCTCTTCGTTTGATCCGGTGAGGCGCGAAGTGGCGCGCAAGGCCCTTGAAAAGCTGATGGAAGATGGCCGTGTTCACCCGGCACGAATTGAAGAAGTGATCGATAAGGTCAAAAAAGATCTTTTCAAGTCGATCAAGGATGACGGCGAAAAGGCGGTCTTTGATTTGGGCCTTCACGGCCTTCACCCCGAAATTACGAAAATGCTTGGTGGGCTTAAGTATCGCCACACGCTGTCGCAAAACGTGCTTGAGCATTCGATTGAAGTCGCGCATCTCGCTGGGATGATGGCCGGCGAGCTTGGTGAAGATGTGAAACGCGCGCGGCGCGCGGGTGTACTTCACGATATCGGCAAAGGGATTGAGCACACCGTTGAAGGTTCGCACGCAACTGTAGGTGCCGACTTCATTAAGAAGTTCGGTGAACACGATTCGGTTGTTCACGCGGTTCGCGCCCATCATGACGAAGAAAAGCCGTCGACGGTTCTCGCGTTCATCGTGCAAGCGGCGAACATCATCTCAAACTCGCGACCCGGCGCAAAAAGAGCCTCGATCGACGCGTTCGTGAGGCGTATGGAAGATCTCGAATCAATCGGCAATTCGTTCGATGGCGTTATCCGAACGTTTGCGGTTCAGGCCGGCAAAGAGGTGCGTGTTCTTGTTGAGGCTTCGCGGGTGACTGACGATCAAGCTCAGATGCTGTCTTACGACATCGCCCGAAAAATCGAGCGCGAGATGAGTCACCCAGGCCAAGTTCAGGTCACGGTGGTTCGTGAAGTGCGGGTCGTTGAGCATGCTCGCTAAAAACGTTTTGCGAGACGGCGCAACGCCGACCGAGCAGTTGAGCGAGCTTAAGCGCGGCATCGTCGACATGATTTCTGAAGGCGAGCTTCTAAAAAAGCTCGAGTCGTCGCGCGCTTCAAAAAAGCCGTTGATTATCAAGCTTGGTGCCGACCCGACCAGGCCCGATCTGCATCTTGGTCATGGGGTCGTGATCGAGAAGCTTCGTCAATTTCAAGAATTCGGTCACGAGATTCAGTTTTTGATCGGCGATTTTACCGGTATGATCGGCGATCCGTCGGGTAAAAACGAAGCGCGACCTCCTTTGACACGTGACGAAGTCAAAGCGAATTCGACCTCGTATGAAAAGCAAATTTTCAAAATTCTCGATCCCGAGAAAACGAAGATCGTTCATAACTCGGTCTGGCTCGACAAATTATCGCCGGTTGAATTCATAAAGATTTCGGCTCAGTACACGGTCGCTCGCATGCTTGAACGCGACGACTTTTCGAAACGATACAAAGGTGGCGTCGCGATTGCGATTCACGAATTTCTTTATCCTCTTATGCAAGGCTACGATTCGGTTGCAATGAGATCAGACGTCGAGCTTGGCGGAACCGATCAATTGTTCAACCTTCTCGTTGGGCGCGATCTTCAAAAAGCATACGGCCAGGCTCCGCAGGTCGTCATGACGACGCCGCTGTTAGAAGGGCTTGATGGCGTCAATAAGATGTCAAAATCGCTCGATAATTACATTGGCTTCGACGAATCGCCACGCGACATGTTTGGCAAATCGATGCGAGTGTCAGATCAGCTGATGCTTCGTTACTTCGAGCTCGCGACAAGTGTTCCATCGTCTGAAATTGAGCAAATGAAAAAAGAAATGGCTGCGGGAAAGAACCCTCGCGACTTCAAGGTTCGTCTCGCAAAAACAATCGTCGAACGTTTTCACGGTACCGCGGCCGCAGTTTCAGCGGTCGACGAATTCGAGCGTTTGTTCGTTCGCAAAGACGGTGTTCCTGACACTATTGATGAAGTTCAAGTGTCGGTTGCGGATGTCACAGGTGAGGTCGACATCGCAAGTTTGCTTAAAAAAATTGGCGGCGTGGTTTCAACAAGTGATGCACGCCGACTGCTTGATACAGGCAGCGTTCATTTTGGTGATGTGACCATGAAGACTGTTAAAGCTCGACTCGATTACTCGGTCGGGCAGTCTGTGGTCGTAAAAATCGGCAAGAAAAAATTCTTAAGACTGATGGTGACGAAGTGAAAGTTAAGTTCGTTCCTCAGAACGTCGAGATTGAAATTAAACCTGGCGAAAGCGTTATGCATCTCGCAGAAGACAACGGAATCTACGT
>JALHOI010000378.1 GCA_022843085.1 Pseudobdellovibrionaceae bacterium | reverse complement strand
ACGTCGAAAGGGCAAAACGGCCGACGTTGATACGAAAAACGATGCGGCCGCTGATGATTTCTTGATGAATCGATACGTGTGTTCAGAATCAACCTTCGCGAACCGAAATAGTTAGCAATGTGGCGGTTTGAAACAAATGATGCGCGAACGACCGCTGTGGGGAAAAACTGAACGATTCACTATTTTCTAACTGCTTAGATCGACACGTGAAATTTCAATGTTCTTTGAGCCTCGCCCAGTTAGGGTTCTTCAGGTTTATGAGTAGCGGTTACGATGCTTCGGCAGAAAGGAACCCAGAGTGAATTCTGAAAACGTGGCGCTGAATGGCCATGAAATTGCGATGCTGATTGCCGCCGCGAAATTTGAAATACTGGCCGAGTGGGAACGGGTTTGTCGCAGAGAAGTTGAGGCGGCCAGGGTACAAACACCTTTAGCGCTTCGTGACTCGATGCCTGAATTTTTAGATCAGCTCGTTGAAACTCTGCGAAGCCCCGACCCTACAGCTGAAGCAGATGCGAATGCCGAAGTTGCTCGTGAGCACGCTGAAGACCGAGCAACTCAGCCGAACTACACACTTGATCAAGTCATTGAGGAGTATCACCTACTCAGAGTCGTCATCGCCAAAAAGATTTTCGGTGAGAGTCGCGTCGACGAGAAATCGCGCCGAAGGGTTCACGAATTCATCGATAAAGGAATTAACAAGGCCGCAGTTCGATACATTGAACTCGAAAAGTCGCGGCATCGTTTGCAGACAAACGAGATGCAGGCGACTCGGGCTGAGGCAGAACGGGCGAGCGCCGCCAAATCAGCGTTTCTTGCCAACATGTCGCACGAAATTCGTTCGCCTTTGGGTGCGATAATGGGTTTTGTCGGATTGCTGAAAGATGCCGGCGTGTCGAAAGACGAAGTATCAAACTATCTCGCAATCATCGATCGCAATGCGAGTCACTTGCTTCGCATCATCGACGACATTCTCGATTTAACGAAAGTTGAGTCTGGAAAAATGGTCGTTGAGAAAATTGAATTTCCTCTTGTCGAGTTCATGGCGGACTTTTCGTCACTCGCCGGGTTGCGCGCACGAGAGAATGGAATTATTTTCGAGTTCAAGTGCGAGAGTCCGCTTCCAGAATTCATCGTTACAGACCCAACTCGACTTCGGCAGATTCTTTCGAATGTCGTGGGTAACGCGATCAAGTTTACTGAGAAAGGCCGAGTTGAGTTGCATGTGACCTATGAAGACAATCGTCTTGAGTTAACGGTGCGAGACACCGGTCGGGGTATATCGAGCGAGCAGCGTGAGCACCTTTTTCAAGCTTTTGCGCAAGCCGATTCGTCGACGACTCGAAAGTATGGCGGAACCGGTTTAGGGCTCATCTTGACGAAAAAGTTGAGTGAGGCTCTTGGCGGCGAATTTAAACTTGTCGAAAGCAAAATCGGGCAGGGAAGTACGTTTGAAGTCGTGTTACCCATCGCGGTTTCACAAGGCTCAAAATTCGTGACGAGCCGAAACGTTGAGCTGACGACCGCGAAGGCCGCTGATTCTGATGAGACCAACGAACTGCGCGACCTCGAAGTTCTGTTAGTTGAAGACTCGCCCGACAACCAGTTCTTGATTCAGCGAATTTTACTAAAAACGGGCGCCAAAGTGACGCTGGCCAACAACGGAGCAGAGGGCGTCGGCGCCGCGCTTCAAGGCCACTTTGATATCGTACTTATGGATATCCAGATGCCAGTTATGGATGGGCACGAGGCTGTTCGGACTCTCCGTCAAAAGGACTATCCTGGTCCGATTGTGGCGCTCACGGCTCATGCTATGAAAGAAGAGCGCGAGCGTGCCATCGAATCGGGATTCTCTCATTTTCTGACGAAGCCTATCGACCGAAAAAATCTGATCGAACTGTTGCGTCGTTTTCGTAAAAATAAAAACTTACGAATTTGATCTTGGGTCAAACCCTTAGAGTTCGGCTCGGCTAAGTCGAAAGCTGAAGGTCGAACCGAGTTGCAGCTTCGATAAAACCTCGAGGCGGCTTTGGTGCTCAGATAAAATATTCTTTGAGATGTATTTGTAATCGGTCAGCAGCATCCCCGCACAGATTGAGGCTGCTCCGATGGGATTTTTCAGGTCGTGGCCGCCGTGTTTGTTTTCTCGCGCTCGGCGAGTAAGTTTTCATCGGTCTTGCTGCGCTCGGTCGCGAGCCGCTTTCGCCCTCGTCTTCGATCGCACTGTCGGATCTCTCTCGTTCGGCGGCCAGCCTGCTATCGGCGACACGTTGTTCGACCTTCAGGTCATAGTTCGTCGGTCAATCGACGGCTTGGACCAAGCTCGAGCGAGAGTTCGTGCTTTTTCAAAAAAGTCCTCCTTAGAGCTTGGGGTGGCGGGAGGGTACCATCAAACTAGCCCCGCCGCTCAACTGAAAAGTCTTCGAGTGGCGACTGCAATCCCGCGACGCCAGCCGTTGGACGTTCCCCAGACTGTAGGCGAACGTAGACGGACTGCTCCCAGACTTCAGCCGTGCTCGAGAATTCTGGCAAGAAACCGAAAAGCCTAAAGAATGAATGATGCCCGGCGGCCAATTGAAGACTGATCATAGAATCGTATCGCTCGAGAGATTGCGAATACTTGCGTTTATCGTCGGACTTGCCGTCACATATTTCTTCGTGGCTCGGCTCGGGCTTCAGCTCGCAACAATCAACAACAGCGCCTCACCGGTATGGCCGGCGACAGGTTTAGCGATCGCAGCCGTGTTTTTGTTCGGTAGAAAAAGTCTTGCAGGCATTTTTTTTGGAGCTTTCGCCGCAAATCTTTTAGTCGGCGGGCCTGTCGCTTCAGCGCTCCTGATTTCAATTGGTAACACAGCCGAAGCGACGATCGGCGCTACGATTTTACGAAAGCTCTTTTCACACCGGAAAAGATTCGGATCCTCGACCGAACCATTAGCATTCATTTGTGCGTCGATTTTTGGCAGCTTACTCAGTGCCACATTTGGTGTGACCGCGCTGATCACCTGGAAAGAACTTCCGTTCGAAGAAATTTCGTCGGTCTGGGTGACGTGGGTGATGGGGGATGCGCTGGGCGGTCTTGTCTTCGCGCCGCTTTTGATCCACATCGGAAAAACTCGATTCGTCAGAGATATGGCGTGGCCGCTGGCCCTGAACGGGCTCATGCTCATTCTGCTTCTTAGCGTTGTGTTTTTTTACGTTCCCGGTGGGTCATTTCTATTTTTAGTTTTTCCGCCACTTCTGTTTGCCGCTTTATATTTAGGTCGTTCTTTTGTGCTTATCTGTTCTTCGATTGTCTGTGCTGTCAGCGTCTTCGCCACCATCAGTGGTGAGGGCCCTTTCGCTTTGGGCTCGCTCAACGAACGCTTGTTGCACCTGCAGCTGTTCTTAGCGGGTTATGCCGTCACAAGTTTGATGCTCGCCTCAGTCAGCCGCCCCCATCTCTCAAAACCGGTCGCCGGAGTTCTTCTCGGCTGCTGGCTGCTTACCGGCATCGTCTTTCATTCGTTTGATACCGGAGAGAAGAGAGCCGCAGAAG
>JALHOI010000377.1 GCA_022843085.1 Pseudobdellovibrionaceae bacterium | reverse complement strand
AAAAATTTTAGTGACGGGTGGCGCAGGCTTTGTCGGCAGCAACCTTGTCCGTCGACTGTTGCATGACGAAGCTTCGGAGGTTGTCGTGCTGGACAATCTACTTTCGGCCGAAGAGAGCAATATTCCAAAAGATTCCCGCGTCAAGTTTCTGAAAGGAAGCGCCGCGGATTCAAAACTCGTCGGAACGCTTAGAGATGAATTCGACTACATCTTTCACCTTTCAACTTACCACGGCAACCAAAGTTCAATCGCAAATCCGCTGATCGATCACGAGAACAACACGCTGACCAGTCTCGTGCTCTTCAATCATGTGCGTAGTTTTAAGAGGCTGAAAAAACTCGTCTACTCGGGCGCCGGCTGCGCGGTCGCGGAAAAAACTTTTGGTGAGGCAACGGCGACTGAAGAGAGTGACATTATACAAATTGACGGCGACAGCCCTTATTCGCTCTCAAAGATTTTCGGCGAGTTTTACGGCAAGTATTTTCACAAGCAGTATGGCACACCGATTGTCCGCGCTCGATTTCAAAATGTTTACGGACCAAGAGAAATTCTAGGAGCCGGTCAGTGGCGAGGCACGCCCGCTACAGTATGGCGAAATGTCACGCCGACTTTCATATGGAAGGCTCTCAGTCATGCGCCATTGACAGTAGAAAATGAGGGCATCGCGACTCGCGACTTCATCTACGTTGAAGACATTGTCGATGGACTCGTACGGATGGCGCTTTTTGCGAAGGCGCCCGAGGCCTACAATCTTGCGACGGGCGAAGAAACAAGCATCATAAAGCTCGCCTCCTTGATCAACGAGATGACGAAGAATCCATCACCACTTCAATTCCTCCCGAGACGCGCTTGGGACCATTCAGGAAAACGATTCGGTAGCACCGAGAAGTCGCATAAAGATCTCGGATTCAGGGCCTCAACGCCGATTGAAGTCGGGTTGAAGAATACAGTTTCTTGGACAGTTGAAAACCGATCGATGATCGAGTCCGTAATGAAAAAGCACGACGCCCAAATGAATCAACCCGGATGATCCCGCCGTCTGCCAAGCGTACCATCGTAGTTCTGTACTGCTCGCGTTCTAATCAGACCGCAGCGATTCTCGAACACCTCGAGTCCTTCTCACGATACTCAAAACACAATATTTTGTTCGTGGACGCTATCGGCAGCGCTGAACTCGAATTCGATCTAAATTCATTCGACGCGCTAGTTGTGCACTACTCTGTGCGCCTAAGCTTATCCGATCATATTTCGCCGAGTTTCGCGACCGGCATCGCGGCTTACAGAGGCGCTAAGTTCCTTTTCATCCAAGATGAGTACGAGAACACCGAAACGGCTCGCCGATGGATGGATAGATTTCAGTTCGACGTCGTTTTCACATGTGTGGCGGACGCGGACGTCGATAAAGTTTATCCGCGTATTCGGTTCCCGAAGACCAAGTTCATCAATAATCTGACAGGGTACGTCCCCGATCGGCTGATCGGACTTCCTCGAGCTACGATCGCCGAGCGGAAAAACTGGGTTGCCTACCGGGGCCGCGCGCTTCATCCGGTTTACGGAAAGCTGGGTTGGGAAAAGCAGTTCATCGGCGAGGAATTCAAGCGACGAGCTCTACAAAACGGCTGGCCTATAGATATCGAGTGGCTCGACGAACGACGAATCTACGGCGATGCGTGGTACGGTTTTCTCGCCGCCGCCCGTGCGACCTTGGGTACCGAATCAGGTTCGAATCTTTTCGACATTGAGGGGACTCTGCGGACCGAGATTAATCGCCGCATGAGTGACGATCGCAATGTCACATTCGAACGGATCTACGATGAGCTGCTCGTAGATCTCGAAGGCAAACACGGTCACATGAATCAAGTTTCACCGAAAATTTTTGAGGCAATTGCGCTCGGTACAGTTTTGATTCTATTTGAAGGCGGATACTCGAATGTGCTCATTCCGCATCGCCATTACGTCCCACTGAAGAAAGACTTTTCGAATTTCGCAGAAGTTGCAAAAATCATTTCTGATCCGGCGGCACTTCAGCAGATTGCGGATCAAGCGTACGAAGAAATCGTGGCTTCAGGTCGATACGGATTTAACACTTTAGTCGATCGATTCGATACCTGCGTCGAACATCTAACCGCGACACCTAAAACGGAGTGGAGAGTAGCAACAGTCGCGGTTGCACTCTATAACGGGGCGGGAATACAACGTCCGCTATTCGTGAGTCGAACTTCGAATGCACCAACCGCATTGCCAATTCTGCACCGTACGGCCGAAAGCCTCAACATGGCCGAGGATCAGCGCCTTCGACTTTACCGGGCATTGTTGCGGAAAGAATTTGCGGGACTCACTGCGCGAACCTTCAAAAAATTCCTACTGTCACCGATTCGCCTTGCGAACCGGCTTTACCATTACGCTCCTGAAAGCCTGAAATCTTCGTTGCGACCTACGGTCAAAAAGTTTCGGCGTGCATTCGACTTTTGACTCCCGTCACCGGCAAACAAGTCGATAGCAGTCGATCAAAGCTGGAACTTGTATCGACCGGCTATACCCATCCTGCATCGATTATTAGGCAGGAACAAAGCGCACGAATCCACCGCCGCCAGTATCAAACATCTCGGCGATCACATGTGCTTAGTCGTCAACGTCGACTAGATCCACGCGAACGCCCGCGCAATAGGTTTCGATCGCGTGACGAACATTCTTGAGGCCATTGCTCCCGATCATCGGCAGACCACACGCAATAAAATTGCAAAATCAACTGGACGAAAGAGAACCGCGCCCATCGAAAAAATATTCGCAAACATGATTCAATGATGGCGCAAGCCTGACTCGTTTAAAGCGTTTGTTCGGCAGAGCGTATGAAACTGGCGTAACTGAGACGGCCGGAAGCTACGATGTCATTGTAGGCGAAGTCGGCAATCTGCTTGAGCTTGGTATAGTCACGAAGTGAATCGGCGACGTCGTTCCAATCCGTATCCAAGCGCGGAACCGAAATGTAGTGTTTGCCAGCTTCAAGCAAGCCGGAAAAATCACCCCCATACATGACTTGAACAGTCCGCGTTGCGATTGCCTCGAAGTGCCTCGGTGCAATTGCGGAATAGATTCCCGGTTCTTCCCACGGTGCGAAAGCTGATCGTCGAAGGAAAGCAAAATAGTCTTGGGGAAGTATCGATTTCAATCGAGTCGCCATGCGCTCAAGTCTGCCGTTTGGATCAAGTATCGACGCGCCAGACTCAACTCCGAGAGTAGCTCGGGAAGAACTTAGGAAATCGTACCAACCTGTCCCAAGCTTTCTATCTTCCCACCGATTCGAAATATCGAGTCGTAAACTTTGACCAGCAAGTCCTTTCAGCGCTCGCTCAGCAATCGCCGCCTTTTCAAACGCCAACTGGCCAAACGATTCTGGCTGCCTTGAGCCGCGGTAAATCAAATCCAACGGCCGACTCGCGTGCGCCCGACTCTTGATATTCTTCAGTCTTTCGGGAATGTAGCCAGTCATCCACGGAACAAACTCAACGCCAGCTTTTAAAGCTCGCGGATAAAAGCG
>JALHOI010000376.1 GCA_022843085.1 Pseudobdellovibrionaceae bacterium | reverse complement strand
AACGTCTCGGAGCACGAGTTCTACCGATTGCCAAAATTGATGAGCAGAGAATCGAGATTCGGGCCGAGGCGTCGCGGGCCGCACAAACCTGGCTGTCTTTGAAACGATGGCAAAATGGTGAAATTGAGAATCCCGAGCCGACCGCTTGCTCGCAACTTGTATTCTCAGTGAACTCGAACCTCGACTCGAGTTCTGCGATCGAGGCTGAGCTTGCCCGAATGTGCCCGTTTCGGGGAGCAAAAGAAGTCGCGCGTTGGTACCGATCTCGCGATCAAGACGAGCGAAATCGGCTGTTCGAAGTTATATTTCGGGCCGATCAACAGCGAGTAGCATCAGTGCGTGTCGCTGAAGCCTCGCTAGCCCTTGGACAAATTTGGGAGGTCGGAGATACCCGGAGAAAAGGCCTCGAAGGTCTTGAAGTTCTTCTTGGTCAACCAGAAGCCCTGAAATTGCGGCAACAAATCACGCGGCGAAGCCGAGCTCAACCCGAGCTTTGATCTTCAAGCGCCGTTCAAGCCAATGCGAAATGCGGTGCATATCGTCGTCTGACACAAATTGCAAAGCTGGATTTGAGCAGGCACCAGTCGCTTTTACGAGATAAACTTTGGCGGGGTTCAGCATCGCAAGCACTTCAATCCACTCTTCAAGCTGTGGGGCTTGCGTGAGGCTGAAATCACCGCCAGCGACAGTTGTTTGAATCGAAAGATTATCAAGAGATCGTGCGCCCAAAAGAATTTTCTCTAAACTCGATCGAGACAGTGGTCGGTTTATCTTTTTGAATCCCTTCTCGGTTCCGGCGTCGAGTTTGACGATACACTCATCGAATAAGTTAAGTGCGTCGACGATGTCACGTTCGTCAAGACGGTCGCCATTCGTGATGCAAACGGTGCGTGTGGTTGTCAATTTTAGACCAGCGAACTGGTTCGTCGACGACGTTAATTCAGCGCGCTTACTGATGAGATTTTTTGTGAGTTGCAAAAACAAAGGGTGTAGCGTCGGCTCGCCGTTGCCAGAGACAAGTATTGTCTCGATCGATTTTCCAAGTTGGGCACTCATACCTAGAGACTGGCCAACTGCCGCTACAATATCATCGACCGCTGTGAATTTTGCATCTTGTTTAAGACGGCTGATTCGAATCAGCGATGGACCGAGCGTGCAGTAGGTGCAATCGAAGTTGCAGACCTTGTCTTCACCGAGGATGTTTACTTCGAGAGTGCGACCAAATAGCGAGTGATCTTCGATCGACGAGATGATTTTCAAGCGACATCTCCATTCGTAAGCTCAGAATGAGTCAGATCTGAGGCTTCGGCTTGAATCGACAAAAGACCAAGCCAAAACGCAGTGTTGGCATCGCCTTGCGAAAGAGCCCGAACGATTTTTTGCGGTTCGAGTTGATTTGATTTTAAGCTAAAAAGATGTTCTGGAACGCAAGAGTGTGACAGCAGAACAATACTGTCTTTCGGCCGTGCTCGAAAGCTGTTGATCGTTAAATTCACGTTCGAGTCAAGACCCAGTAGCTGCGCGGGAAGCGCTGGAAGTCGACTGGCACCTTGATTCAAGTCAAGGGCAAGGTCGACGCTCGAACCTAGTGGAAGCAGCGAACGGTTTTCTCGCCCCAGCAGAAGGTGTGGCCCGCCGACTTGCAACCACGAGAGCTCGTTTTGTGAAAGCGTGGCCGCAAACAATTCGACACCGGATCGATACTCTTCACTGTTATCTTCTCGATAGAGCATGTCATTCGCTAGCATCGCGGCTGTTCTCAGATTATTGGCTGCATTTGAAAGGCACGACATTCGAGGCAGCGGTGATGTTGCTTCACGATCTTGAGACGCAAACGCCAAGTATTCCAGCATTCGTTCGATGACTTTTCGGCTGGCTTCACGCGAGCCCCACGGGGTCGCAACGATCAAAGTGTTGACCGAAGTGTCGAGTGACACTTCGGGGGTCGGGCGAGAATCGGCGCCAGCATAAGGCTGGCTGGTGAACGCAAGTTTCATATTCTATTGATCCGAATAGTTTCGTAATTTTATGCGCGACTTTTGATAGTACTCGCCGTCGGGAGTATCTTTCTCCATGATCTGTTTCCATTTTGTCTGGGCTTCTTGAACACGGCCGACACCTTCGTAAAGAATCGCGTCTTCGTAAATAACTCGCAGCTGAGCATTGAGCTCTCTTCGAACTTTGCCTATAAATTCGAGAGCTTTCTCGCTCTTTCCGTCGAACTCTTTCGCTTTCTTCGCTGCTTCGATTGAGTCTTTGAAGTTGCGGGCTTGATAGGCCGCCTGAGCCGCCTGAAGAAGTTCATCGACGCGCATCGAGATCATATTTCGAATTTGCACGATAGCGGCTTGCGACTTGGTCTTTAGGCCCTCGGGATCTGGCAAGTCTGAAGCAAGATGCCGGTTGTAGGCATCGATCGCAGGATACCATTCAGATTTGTTTTGCAAAGCGGCCGCTTTTTCGAACAGTGCCTTGCCGCGACCGACGCGGTCCGCGTAACTCCGCTGCGTTGAGATTCTTTGCGTTCGTTCCGCAACTCGGCGTTCAACCCGACCAATGAGATCCGCAACGAGGGGATTCGTCGGATCAAGCCCGATCGTCGGAGCAAGGCAATTTCGAATTTGGTTGACGTCGAAACTCGTGTTGGCCATTGCATTGCACTCGCGAACGTTGCGATCGATCATACGCTTTTGTTCATCGACTCGCTTCCGCTCTTGTTCGAGAAAGGCCAATTGTTCGGCGGCAGCTCGTTGGGCCATACAGTCTTCGGCCATGGCTTTTGAACCTTCATAACCGTCTGGAATAACCTCGTGAAGTTTTCGAAGTTGTTGGTCGGCATTTTCGAACTTGCCCTGCATGTAGAGATTTCGCGCGGTGACGTAAAGCTCTTTTACGACCTGTTTTTGCTGCGGAGTCAGACGGCTGAAAGCGTCGGACTTTTCATTCCCCGTTGCAACTGCTGTCGGCCCTGTGTCTTCTTTTTGGCCAAACGCCGCGTACAATCCGCCGACTGCGATGACCAAAATTAAGACGAGGCGAAGTGGGCTCGAGTTCTTTTTGGGTTCGTGCCCGTCGTTGTATTGGTCGACGCGCACAGCCCCGCCGCCGTTTTGCGTGACGGGGTAGTTGATGATTTCGAATCGTGGAACTTGCATTAAGGCTGGTGCGGCCATGACTTCGCGAGGAATAGCGACGAGTCGTTTCTCGAAGCTCGGGTCGCGAATTTCAAAATGCAGAAGCAATGATTGAACTGAAATCACGTCGCCACTGTTAAGTGCGCGGGGATCTTCGGGTATGAGGGGATCGCCGTTGTGCACAGTTCCGTTGGCGCTTCCTAGATCGGTGATGAAGTAGCCCTCTGGCGTCGAAGTGATTTCGAATTGCCGCCGGCTCGCTTTTCGGTCAGGTAGAAATATGTCGCAGGTATCTTCACGACCCGCGAGCCACTTTTTCCCTTCAAGTTGGACGCGAATCTCTTGACCATCCGACTTCACTATTCTCAGTGCGGGTTTGGCGGGCATGACTGCCCCGACATTCGTC
>JALHOI010000375.1 GCA_022843085.1 Pseudobdellovibrionaceae bacterium | reverse complement strand
GGCTTGTTTTTAAGATTTCACAAACTGAGTCGAGTTCGCCGTCGAAATCAGCACTGGTCAAGTTTCAGGTTTCCGAAGCACCCGAAGTTTCTGAACCCGCACAACAAATGACGAATGTGAGTCACGCGTCTTGCGAAGCCGTAATGATCGACGCGTCTCTTCTTTCGATGGAGCTCGTGGCGAAGCTAGCAGCTCTATCAGAGTGGCTTGAGACCTTCGACATTCGCAATACTTTCGGCAACCGTCCGCCGATCATTATTTTCAACGCGAACGAAGAGAAAATCCAGGCCGCTCAATTTCGTGGAACAGCCGCTCGCCAACTTGCCTACGATTTCAACGACCGCAGGTTTCAAGCAGAGATGTTCATCTCATTGTCGCGTCCTGAACTCTGGACTTCTCCTGAGCTATCGATATCCAATTTGAAGACAGATCTTAAGGCGTACCTTAGTCGTCCTGCCAAAGCTTCAGCCGTAAGCGAGGTAAGTTTAACGGTCATTGACCGGGTTCCTTTGAAGAAAGGAACCGAGCTGTTAGTCATGAGTCCTGTCTGGTCACACGCGCCCGAAGGACTTTGGGCGAGGCTCCGTTTTGTCTCGGGAAAGACGGTCACTTTGAAAACGAATTCATTTTTTTCGGAGTCAGTGATCTTGTTCAAAAAGAAATTCGTAAATTCGCGCGCGATGAATACATCAAAAAGAAAGCACAAGCGTAGAATCAGGTTACGTTTTGTTACAACTCCTCATGAATTGAGACGTTCAAACCGTTGACCCGCGACTCGCAACCGAGTCCCATAAAGCCTATGGACTTGATAGCTATTTCCATCCGCCGCCCCGTGTTCGCCTGGATTCTGATGGCCGCTATGATCATTTTCGGCGCCATCCTCGCCAATCGATTGGGAGTCAGTCAGCTTCCAGACGTCTATTTTCCCGTTCTCTCGATTTCGGTGACGTATGAAGGTGCGGCGCCTGAGGTTGTTGAAGCAGAAGTCATCGACCCGATCGAGCAAGCGCTTCTTTCGCTTGAGGGGATTAAACAGATGCGCTCGTCGGTGCGACAGGGTGGCGGATCTGTCTCGCTTGATTTTGATATTGATCGAAATGTCGACGTAGCTCTGCAAGAAGTCCAAGCGGCTCTTTCAACCGTAAGACTCCCTTTAGGCATCGACCCGCCTGTTGTTCGGAAACAAAACCCAGAAGAGCAGCCGATCATGTTCATGTCGGTGATCGCCGACAAGCCACTTCGCGACGTCGTCGCGTTCACCGAAGATGTCATTCTCGATCAATTTCGATTTATTCCTGACATTGGGGAAGTTTCAATCGGTGGTTTTTCGACGCGAAACGTGAGGATTTGGCCCGACCTCAAAAAACTAGCCGAACGAGATCTTTCGGTTCTCGATCTGGTCGAAGCGGTCACATCTCAACACGTCGATACAGCGGCGGGGCAATTTTCGGATGGAAAAACTGAACGCCGCGTTCGTTGGCTTGGCGAAACCACCACGCCTGAAGAAATGGGCAATATTCGAATCCTCAGACGATCGACCGGAGTCGTTCACGATGCGGTGATTCGAGTTTCTGACGTGGCAGAAGTCGAAGACGGTCTCACGGATGTGCGACGAATGGCTCGACTAAACGGCAAAGATGCGATTTCGATCGCCGTTCGAAAGATGCGAGGCGGAAACGAGGTTAACGTTTCGGCGGCGGTTCAGAAAAAAATTGAAGAAATGAAGGTACAGTTAGCCCCCAAAGGCTACTCGATGGAACTCAATGTCGACTTCACGAGGCCGACGAAAGCCGTCGTCGACACCGCCATCGAAAAACTTCTCGTCGCAGGCCTTGTCACAATCATCGTCTGTTTTTTCTTTCTCGGAAGCTTCCAAGCGGCGCTGAATATTCTTTTTTCGATTCCGACATCAATCATCGGCACGTTCATCATTGTATACTTCGCCGGGTTTACGCTGAATCTGTTTTCGTTGCTCGCATTGACACTCGGCGTGTCGATCGTCGTCGACGACGCGATTATGCTTCTTGAAAATATCGTACGACACCACCGCATGGGAAAGTCCCCAGCACAGGCCGCCTACGACGGAGCTCGCGAAATTCTTCCGGCCGCCGTCGCGGCGACTCTTGCCGTCATCGCTGTTTTCTTGCCTGTCATTTTCATGGATGGAATCACCGGAAAGTTCTTCTTCCAGTTCGGGGTCACGCTGTCGGCAGCCGTCGCGCTTTCGCTTCTTGAGGCTGTGACAATCACGCCTATGCGAGCGGCTGCGTTGATGGGGAACTCGAAAGGGCCAAATAAGCTTGAACAGAAACTTGATCATATCTTCGATAAGATCAACGCCTTCTATCGCCGCTGTCTTGACGTCTCAACGAACTGGTCAAAAACGGTTGTTTTCGTTTCGATGCTGTTGTTCGGGCTCTCGCTTCTCGTTGTCTCGAAACTTCGGCAAGAGTTTGTTCCAAGCCAAGATCAAGACTTGTTGTTCATCACGGGTCAGACGAAGCCCGGGTCATCGCTTGAATTTACCGTGGCACAAAGTTTACTTGCTGAAGCGGTGATTAAAGCGGACCCCGACGTTCAACGCTTCTTTGTCTCGGTCGGTGCCGGCGGACCGAATTCGGAGGTCAACCAAATCTCGATGCCGACATATCTAAGATCGCGCGAAGACCGCGATCTGACCCATCTGCAAATTATGGATCGAATACGCAAAAAATTGAGCGAGATCAAGGGCGCTCGCTTTGCGATCCGCGACCTGTCGGCTCGAGGCCTAACGAGTGGCCGGCAGTTTCCAATCTCGTTTAACTTGAGCGGACCCGACCTCGATGTTCTCGATGAAAAAGCAAACGAAGTCATGAAGCGCCTGAACACGGAAGGTTTGACTCAAGATCTCGATACAGATTTCAAAAAGGGATTTCCAGAACTTATCGTGCGACCCGATCGGGCAAAGATGGCGCTTTATAGCGTCAGCATCGATGCGGTCGCCGCCACATTGAACGCCACGGTCGCCGGCACGCGCATCAGCCGGTTTACCGGGGATGGACGCCGCTACGATATTCGCGTCAAACTTCGAGATGAGCAGGTCAGATCGATTCCCGACATCAGTAAGATTGAAGTACGAAACCAGTTCGGAAACCGAGTGCCGCTGTCGAACCTCGTCACGTTCACCGAACAAACCACCTATCAGGCAATCAACCGACTCAATCGCCAGCGCTCGATCGGTATCTATGGAAATTTAACGGCGGGGCAGTCGCAGCAGACGGTCTTGAATCGCGCGCAAGCGATCGCTCAAGAAGTTTTGCCCGCGGGCTACGTTTTTTCGCTCGAAGGCGCAGCCGCAGGTCTGGCCGAGAGCTTTAAGTCGCTTTATCTCGCAATGTTTTTAGGCATTATCGTCGCCTATATGATTCTAGCGGTTCAATTCAACTCGTTCGTTCACCCGATCGCAGTTTTGATCGCACTACCCTTTAGTTTGACCGGCGCTTTCTTGATTCTTTGGATGTTCGGCATTTCGCTGAATTTGTTCTCTATGATTGGAATTATCGTC
>JALHOI010000374.1 GCA_022843085.1 Pseudobdellovibrionaceae bacterium | reverse complement strand
AGCTGAAGTCAAATATCCAGAGGCATTTTTCACAACATCGACCCGCGATGACCGAGTTCACCCCGGGCATGCTCGTCGAATGGTCGCTCGCCTTCGCGAACTCGGTCATCCTGTTTTGTATTTTGAGAATACCGAAGGTGGTCACGCGGGCGCTGCGACACTTGAATCGCGTGCGGCGCTGAGCGCGCGTGAGTATCGTTACCTCTGGGAAAAACTGCGTTAAACTGAGACACTGGACCGGTCCCATGAAGATTTCTCAATACGGCGCGTGATTCCTTGATTCGGGGTCTAGGCACTCCGATCAATTGTTATGAAATTATCGCGCGAAACTAAAGCCTGGTTTTTAGTCCTGGCTTTTGCCACCGGCTGCGGTGGCGAAGAGGATGAAGCGCCGCCAGCGCCGCCTCCGAGATTTCTCTACGTCGCGAGTGGAGCTTGTTACTCTGGAAACGGTCTTACGACGTTCACGAATACAACGAGCTCGAACCAGCTATACCGTCTCAATTTGGCCAATGGCGCGAAAGAACTTTTCGCCGACTATTTTGCGAGCCCCAGCAACACCGGCGATTCTCCAGTTGCGGTTATCAATGAATCGGCAACGTCACTTTTAGTTTTGGTCGAGAATACAACCACAGTTGGACTTCGTCGGATCGAACGCGTCTCTAAGGTGCCGGTCGGTGGCCGTCAAACGTATTCGGGAAACATCACGGCGCTGAGCGGGCAGTTGCGTGCGATGACGCTTCTCTCGGATGGGTTTCTGCTCGTTTCAAAATCGACTGCGATCGAAAAAATGAAAGATGGCTCTAATCGTCTGTTAAGTGGAGCCAACCCGTGGGTCAATTTGGCGACACCAGCCAGCGCATGTACAACCAGCACCGCACTGATTTCGGCAGTCACTAAACTTTCAAACGGTTCGATCGTGTTTGCGCATGCAGGTGCCGCCGCCGCTCGTGTCGGAGTGGTAAATCCGCTGGGATATTCCGTTGCCGGCGACTGCAGGTCGGCACAAGCCGCGCCTGTGGCCACCGCATTTCCGACCGCCATGGTTTACGATTCGGGAGTCTTGCTTGTCGCTTACGGCGGCGCCTCGACAGCGACCGATTTGAACTCGATCTACGCCTACACGGTGAACGAAACGACGGGTGCGATTTCAAGCCCGCAGAAAATTTACGATTCAAATCTCTTCGGATCGACCTACAATTTTTTGTTGTTCGGAATATCAGCGATGACCTACGACGCGTCGACGGGTGATCTTTTTGTTTCGACTGCGGTTTCGACCGGAGCCACGATTTCGAATTACCGCATCGAGCGGCTGCGCTTTGATCGGTCGCTGATTGGCAATGCGAACACTTCGGTGCTGACCAAAAAATCGACCTTCTACGATTTTGGTAACGACACGAAATGCATTTCGTCTCTTACGGTGTCGGAGTAAAAAAATTCGTTGGTTCGGGCCTACGTATCTTTGTCCGCAAAATGAAAAAGTAAATCAGCCCGGCAATTGCGCCGCCGAGATGGGCGCCGTGCCCGATCGGCAGGCCGCCACCGTCGGCTTGCGCGACCAAACCCCAAATGTCGAGTCCGACGAACACGAGGGCTCCGGCCATCGCAGGCATCGGTACAATTCCAAGCAGCAGAATTTTTTCTCGCGGGTAGAGGAGCGAGAAGAGAAGAATGACTCCCGAGATCGCGCCCGAGGCTCCCAGCGCGGGCAAGTTTGGATCATTTAGAATGAACTTCGAGACCAAAACGTGGCCGAGTGAACCGACGACCCCGGCGATTAAATAAAAGGCAAGAAATCGACGTGGTCCGAGGGTCCGTTCGACGATGGTGCCAAAACTATTTAAGACAAACATGTTGAGCGCGATGTGAAGCAACATGTTGTGTGAGAAGGCCGACGTCAGAAGTGTCCAATAGCGGCCCTCGACCAAATCAGTCCAACTGACCAGAAAATTTTCTGTCATGACCTGCGAGCTAACGAACTCTTGGCCGTAGCCCCATATCATGTAGATCAGCGCGTTCAGCACAATAATCAGCGTTATGAGAACCGAGCGGGGCCTTCGATCGACAGCCATGGGTTCAATATTACGGCGTCGAGCAGCGCGCTGCAACACCATGCGGGTGGCGCACGACGTTAATGGCGGCCTAGCGGCATCCAGAATGGTATCCGCTAGATATGGAAACAGTGTTGCCTGAAAGCGCCCAAGTCGGGCCAGAAAACAGAGCAGAAACAGCGACCGGGCGCCTTGGGGCCCGTGCGGGAAAATTGACGCCGCTCATGACTCAATATTGGGACGTCAAAGCGGCGCATCCGGATAAAATAATCTTGTTTCGAATGGGTGATTTCTTCGAGATGTTTCACCGCGACGCCGAGCTTGCTGCGCCTGTGCTGGGAATCGCGCTGACCCGACGAAACAAAAAGTCGGCCGACGAAACTCCGATGTGTGGAGTTCCTCACCATTCGGCTTCGACGATTATCAATAAACTTTTGGCCGCAGGTTTCAAGGTCGCGATCTGCGATCAGCTTGAGGATCCCAAATTCGCGAAAGGTCTTGTGAAGCGCGGAATCACGCGCGTGCTGACACCCGGAATGGTCTACGACGTCGAGACGCTCGACGCGACGAAATCAAATTTTCTTGCTTCTTGGGATAGCGAGGGTTCGCTCGCTTTTTTCGATGTCTCGACGGGTGAAGGTTTTTTCTTTCGGAACCTCACGACAGAACGCAGACTAGAATTCGTTGAAAGCTTGCGCGCGGTTGAATGGGTCCTGCCCGGGGATCTCGGTTCACTCGCAAGCGTAAAAGAAGCCGCCAAGCTTCATGGCGTACTGTTGACGGTCCACGATAGTTTAGATTGGGTGGCGGCTGATGGCGATCGCCTTGCGGTCACGTCTGAATCTGAAAGCCCTTCATGCGTCAGGCGTCTACTTGCGTATTCAATTGGGCAGTTCGCTAATTTGCCGACCGAAAAGAATCCGGCGGGCGATGGCGCCGCTGAAGTCTGGGCGAAGCAGCTTAGACCGTTTGAAGAGCGTCGTCTAGAAGGCCGAATGGTTTTGTCGGCGTCAGCACTTCGCCACCTCGAGGTTTTTGAAACCTACCGAGGCGAGAGAGACGGGTCGGTGATCGGTGCCATCGATCGAACAAAGACAAGCGGAGGCTCGAGGCTTCTGAAGTCGTGGTTACAATTTCCGCTCAACGACCGGGGCTTGATCGAATCTCGCCTTGACCGGGTTGCGAGTTGGGTCGAACGCGACCTCGCGCGAAAAAATGTGCGTTCGGCCTTGCAGGGCGTGGGTGATTTGCCGCGAAGACTTGGTAAAATCAATCAGCCATCGCGGGGACCTCGCGATCTTTTAATGTTGGCAGATTCACTCGAGGCCGGGCTTCGCGCCTGGAGCGAGGCGACCGTCACGAAAAGTTCAGCAACCGATCCTGTGTCGGTCGAAGACATCTCGAATGTCGTCCGAGAGATCGAACGGGTGATTGCTAGCGATTCGCCGGTCTTTGTTCGGCAAGGTGGCGCGATCAAGGTCGGTGCGAACGCGGC
>JALHOI010000373.1:2426-3554 GCA_022843085.1 Pseudobdellovibrionaceae bacterium | reverse complement strand
TGGACTTAAAAATCGCCAGCTTCAGGACCTCCAAGAAAACCTTGAGAGGATTGTTACCGAGCGAACGTCATATTTGTCAGACGCTGAACGCGAATTGCATCGCCGCACGCAGGCGACTCGAGATCTGGTGCGGTTCATCAAGGAATTAAGTCAAACTGAGTCGATCGAAGAGCTGTTACTGTTGTTGAGCCAAGAAATTAGAAGTTTTCACGAAGTGCGGTCCCCAATTTTAGCGGTCGTGTCTCCTGAATTCGGGGCGCGCCTCCACTTTCAACAAGCGCGACCAACCGGCGGAAAAAACTCGGCGCGTGCCCTCGAAAAAGGTTGGGGTTCGAAACCCGCGAAAACCGTCTGGAGTCACCGGTCTGCGATTCGAGTCGGTGACATGGCTGATCAAGGTTACCTCGCTGAAGAACTAGGGCGCCCCGTCGCGAGGACTATTTCAATTCCGCTCGGTCGTGAATCACGCGCATCGAATGATGCGCCTTCTGCAACCTCAAGCAAGGCTTCGCCGTTACTATTCTTTGAGCATAATTTTGATGAAGCCAAAGCCGAAAGTTTCAAGCGCTTTCTGATTCCGCGACTCGAGCCGCTTTCGACGGCGCTAGATCGAATTATTATCAATCGTGAAATGCACGCGGCATCACGTCTGTGGGAGGCCACATTTGACGGTATCACGGATCCGATCGCGGTCATTGGAGTTGGATTTGAAGTTCTACGAATGAACGAAGCATTTGCGCGATATCCCGCTGCAGGTCGGCGCCATTGTTATGAGGTGTTTGCCGACCGAAGTGAACCTTGCGAGGGATGTCAGTTAAAAAGTGTCGTTCGAGATGCCAGGCATCTTGAGTGGCAAGTGCGACGATCAAATGATGTTTATGATGTGAATGGATACCCGATACGTTTTACGAAGGATTTTGATGAAGAGGGTGTCGTGAGAACCGTGATCCACCATTACGCCGACGTCACCAAGTCGCTCGAGCTTAAAGGCCACGCATTTCAAGGCGAAAAAATGGCGGCCATCGGTCTCATGGCCGGTAACATCGCCCACGAGCTGAACAATCCGCTCGCTGGGCTTCGATCTCTCGCGCAAGTTCTCTCGCTTGATCCCAACTACCCTCAAAGCGT
>JALHOI010000373.1:0-2416 GCA_022843085.1 Pseudobdellovibrionaceae bacterium | reverse complement strand
AAAGACGATATGAAACAAATTGAAAGTGCCGCTGAACGATCGAGCGCGATCATTCGAGATCTGCTAGATTTCGCGCGCGCAGACGATCGGGTTCGCGAGTGCATCTCGCTCAATGAAATTGCCGATCGCGCTCTGAATATGATTAAAACAGCGCTGCATGAACATCGGGTTGACCAGCAATGGATTGATAACAGTGAAGCGATGGTCGAGGTCGACCCGCATCTCATGCAACACGTAATTTTTAATATCGTGAACAACGCTTGTCAGGCACTTAAAGAGCCCGGAGAAATTGTGATGCGCACGTCGCGTCCAGCTCAGGCGATACCGGTAGTTGAAATCGAGATATCAGATACTGGCCCCGGTATTCCTCTCGATATTCAGGGACGAATATTCGAACCCTTCTTTACAACAAAAGAAGCGGGTCAGGGCACCGGTCTCGGGCTTAGTATGAGCCGGTGGATCGTTGAAAATTCTGGCGGAACTATCACCGTGAAAAATCGAACCGATCGCTCGGGTACGGTGTTTACAGTGCGACTTCCGGCTGCCGGCTCGCGTGTTTTATCATGAATTTTCTTGTGATTGACGACGAGCCGTTAGTTCGTCGCTCATTGACACGCGCACTGCGGGCACGAGGCCACGATTCAGTCGAGGCTGAAGATGGCGAAGCCGGCCTTGCGGCTTGGAAAAATCAAACGCCCGACGCAATTTTTATCGATGTTTTGATGCCGGGCCTCAGTGGCCCCGACGTCGTTCGGCAGATGAAACAAAACTCGCTCTCTCAGGTTCGTCCTATCATTGCATTGATTTCGGCCTTTTCTGGGGAAGATAGCGAGAAGTTGGCACTCGAGTGCGGTGCAGATTGTTTTATCTCGAAGCCATTTGATGATATCTTTAGCGTAGTCGATTTGATGGTGGCTCGCGTTCATGCCGAGCGGTCGAAGCTCCGACTCGAATAGGAGAATTTAAGCGATGGTCGCGGATCCTAAAGCAACGCGCAAGGTGAAGCCGTATCCGATTCCTGCACAGCTTAAAGACGAGCGCGGAAGCTTCTCGGCGCAAATTGTGAAGTTGACCGTACAAGGGCTGATGCTCGAGGTCTCGGGTTCGTCGGTTCAGCCGGGCGAAAAGGTCGAAGTTAACTTTGTGACTCCTGTTCTAAATGGAGTTGTCGTTTTGGTCGGGCTCGTCATAAAAGTTTATAATCAACTCACGCCGAGTTCCGGAATTCCGCCGGCGACAATCTCGAACGCGCCGGGTTCCATAACCTCGATCCGTTTAGTCGAAGTACACTTTAGATCAGTTCCAAATTCATCAATGACGAACATTGCTCACTTTCTCGAAAAAACGGGTCAAGGAAAGCGTGAATGAGAATCATCGCGGGTAAATATCGCGGTCGGCGACTGGTCTCATTTAAGGCTGATCACATACGCCCAACGACCGACCGAGTTAAAGAAAGTGTTTTCAACAAACTTCAGGCTGAATGGGATGGCGCCAGCGTGCTTGATCTCTTTGCGGGAACCGGAAACATCGGATTCGAGGCTCTTTCGCGAGGCGCGAATTCTGTTCTTGCGATTGAGCTTTCAGGAAAGTCAATCGACATCATTCGTCGCAACATCGAAGAGTTAAAAATCGGGCGCGAGCACCGCGTGATCAAAGATGATGTTTTGAAATGGATCGCCAAATACAAAGGCGCAGCGTTCGATATCGTTGTCGCTGATCCTCCGTTCACCGAAAGTCTGGCCAACGCAACCCTTGCCAGCCTAGCCAAATCATCGGCGGTCGGTCGAACCACGACCGTCGTTGTTGAGGCCTCTTCACACGAAACTGTTTTAGAAAGCTACGAAGATCTCGTCTGCTGGGATCGGCGCGATTACGGCGATAAACTTATCACGTTCTGGAGCCGCCCCGAGGAGTCTCTCACATGAAGCCCGCACGTCGAATTGCTGTTTACCCTGGAAGTTTTGACCCTTTCACCCTTGGCCACCGCGATATTTTGGCGCGCATGGCCCCATCGTTTGATCGGGTTGTTTTGTTGATTTCGAACAACCGTGCGAAGCCTGGACTTTTCACTCCAGACGAGCGTGCCAGTTTGGCACGGGAAGCTTTGAAAGACCTTCCAGGGGTCGAAGTCGACATCCATAGCGGTTTGACAGTCGACTACGTCAAGAAAATCGGCGCGGGAGTGATATTACGAGGTCTACGCGCAGTCACCGACTTTGAATATGAGCTCGTCATGGCCAATATGAATAAGAAGCTCGCTCCACAAATTGAGACGATGATTGTCTTTGCGTCGCCAGAGTTTTATTACGTCTCAAGCAACACCGTAAAAGAAGTAGCGCTTCACGGCGGCAAGGTGTCGGACCTCGTACCGACAGGCGTCGAAAGAGCGTTGCTAGAAAAGTTTCGCGGTCAGTCG
>JALHOI010000372.1 GCA_022843085.1 Pseudobdellovibrionaceae bacterium | reverse complement strand
CGAGCATCATCGGGATCATCGCAACGACGAGAAGCCCTTTCATCATTTTGAATTTCATAACGCCTCCGTCATTGTTCTTTTTCTCGTACGAAGAGCAGAGCATGCCCGGGGCCAAGCCTTTGGCAGCGGCGACGGCTTTGTAAGTGTTTGGATTTGCTCATATTTTGAATCGCATCAAAAGCCACATGAGCAGGCCGAGGTGTCGAATTCTTAACTAAGGGCGCAAAATTGCCTCGGTTGTGCGCTGACAGTCAGGCCTCTCTCAGGCAATATTCCGGTCGTGACACTTCAAAAAACTGCGACCCCTTACCGCTTTCAACTCCTCATTTCGACGGCACTTGTTTCGGCTTGCTGCATGCTCGCCGCAAATGGGGCAAATGGCGCGGTCGCGAACCAACGACTGTCTTTTGCGAGTGGTCGCTCATACCCCATCGGAGTTTCGCTGGCCGCGCAGTTCTCGGTCCGCACCCAACTCTACGGCAGCTGCCATGTCTACGCGGCGGTCGCTGCGACTCAGGCCGCATGCTTCAGACGAACATCCAAAGTTCTCGAGCTTTCTGAGGGATATTTATTCGGCCTGCATCTTCGTGCGGCCGCCGAAAATCCCGCCTCGTATCCATTTTTGACAATTAATTTTGCTTCGCTTTTTTCAGAAAATAACGCCGGCGCGTACAGCGCCACATTTGAACGAATTCAACGCGGGCAACTTCGTCTCGATTCTGAATACTCGATGAATGACCTGACTTCGGATTTGGCGGCGAGTGAAAATATACGAGACGAATACTGGAAACTCGCCGCACTTCGACCAGGCACAGATCGTCACAGCTACGAATCTCAGATGCGTTCGCAGATCATTCGTGACGTCGGTCGCGGGCTTGAGTCAAAAGTCGGCAAAAGAAATTTGCACCCAGATGTTGCGGCGTGCGACTCGCAACGACTCAGAATTCGTCATATTCAGCCGACTCCCGAACGTATCGTTCGCCTTATCAACGCGGGTTTTCCGGTTATTTGTCAGTTTCGGGTCGCGCCGCCTAGTTCGTCGTCACACGTCTATGTCTTGGCGGGCTACAGAGCAAACTCATCACTCAAAGACGGAATTGAACTTCTTGCCCGCGATTCGCTTTCGGTGCGCCTGCTTGAGCCGGGTCTCGGACTTAACTGCTATGCTGCGTCGGTTATCTACGGCCAGCATGAGACACGAGCCTTTGAAGCCGCACTTAATTTCTAGAATTTTTCACGAAATGAACAAACTCGGTCCCTCGCACGGGTTCGAGAGCCTGCCAGACTCCAAACGGGGCCAACGTCCGATTCAAACTTTCAACACGATCAAGCCCATGATCGCTAAGATCGCGAACCAAAAAAAAGCAGTGCCCCTTCGGCCGCAAAACATGAGCAAAAACGTCACACATCGATTCGAAGGACGCATCGAGAAAAAAACGTGCGCGCGCCTTAAAAAGTGACGGCGGCAGTTTACCCTGACCGCGATCAAAATACGGCGGGTTCGATACAACAACATCATACGCTTCGCTGAGATCGGGTCTCAGTAAGCTCTCATAATTCGCTTGTTTGAAGGTGCCCTTGAGGCTTGGAGCAAACGTCTGAATCCAGCGAAGGTTCTTCTCAAAGTGCGGAAGGTAGTCAGGCTGAATTTCATTGAAATCGATCGAGAGGGCCCGCCCTGCATAGCGCGCGACTTCAAGCCCGACCACACCGCTACCCGAGCACACGTCAAGAACCTGAAGTGGTTCGGAAGAGTCCCCCGCAAGCTGGCGTAAGAACGCCGCAATCCTCTGAGCGAGTTCGACCGAATCGTGTGAAAATCGGTAGCCCGGGGGCTGCGAATAACCGTCCATCGCCGTGACCTATCACCTTTTATTTTGCAATGTCACGGCTTCGAAAAACTTGCTACGCTTTTTAAATGAATCAAT
This sequence comes from Pseudobdellovibrionaceae bacterium, assembly GCA_022843085.1. Taxonomy (GTDB): domain Bacteria; phylum Bdellovibrionota; class Bdellovibrionia; order Bdellovibrionales; family JAMPXM01. Next base: position 1,658 of record JALHOI010000372.1, on the reverse strand, counting down.
CTTCGTGGCTCGTTCATAAATTTGGCGGAACCAGCGTCGCAAACGCCGATCGTTATAAACAAGTCGCAAAACTTATTAAACCCTCGCCCAGCAGATCGCTCAGACGGACGGCCGTGGTTGTATCCGCGATGTCGAAAGTGACTGACGCCCTCATCGAGCTGACCACTCTCGCAAAAAAACGAGACGAAGGCTACAAAGCCGCGCTTGAGGTCTTAAAGCTTCGACATTTCAAAACCGCAGAAGATCTTCTGCCGGCAGCAGCCTGCGAACGGCTGCACGCCAAGTTTGAAATTGATTTCATCAACCTCACGGAAATTCTAAAAAGCGTTTGGCATGTGCAAAGTTGCTCTGAACAAATCGTCGAGTTTATTTCGGGGCATGGCGAGTTGTGGTCAGCCCAACTTCTAAACTCGTATCTCTCTTCACAGGAAGAAGAGACCGCATGGCTTGATGCGCGCGAAGTTCTGGTTGTCGAGCCGGGCGAAACCTCAGTGATCGTCGACTGGACTATTTCAGCGGCTAAGCTTGATGCGTGGCTCACACATCATCCGCAGAAAACAATTGTGATTACGGGCTTCGTCGCTTCAACCAATGATTCGGTGCCGACGACACTGAAACGAAACGGCAGTGATTATTCGGCCGCAATTTTCGCTAAGCTTTTAAAGGCCGATTCCATCACGATTTGGACCGACGTCGACGGAGTTCTAAGCGCTGACCCGAGACTTGTACCTGAAGCCGTCGTACTCGACGACATCTCATACCGCGAAATGAGCGAGCTCGCTTATTTCGGCGCAAAGGTCGTACACCCCAGTACGATGGCACCGGCCATTCAAGATGCAATTCCGATTTGGATCAGGAACACCTTTAATCCGTCGGCACCCGGCACAAAGATTCACACGACGTCGACATCGAAAAATCTGGTAAAGGGCTTCGCAAATATTGAACAGGTCTCGCTGATCAACGTTGAAGGCAGCGGAATGATGGGTGTTCCTGGTGTCGCGCAAAGACTGTTCGGGGCACTGCGCGAAGTCGGAATTTCCGTTATCATGATTTCTCAGGCGAGCTCTGAACATTCGATTTGTTTTGCGGTTCCGTCGTTGCAAACGAAACTTGCGAAAAAGGTCATAGCACTTGCGTTTCAAGTCGAGATTTCATCGGGACTAATTCACTCGATCATGACCTTTGAAGACTGCAGCATTCTCGCAGCCGTCGGCGACAACATGGCCAACCAACCGGGTATCGCTGGTAAATTTCTAAGCGCTCTGGGTCGCGCCAACGTGAACATTCGCGCGATTGCGCAAGGATCTTCAGAAAGAAATATTTCAGTCGTTGTCTCGTCGCTTGATTCGATGCGCGCTCTACGGGCTGTTCATTCTGGATTCTTTTTGTCGAATCACACTTTGTCGATTGGAATAATCGGTACGGGTGGTATTGGAGCAACGCTGCTGAAACAGCTGCACGAAGAAAAAACAAGACTTCGTGACGAATTCAAAATTGACCTACGAATTCGGGGGCTCGCGAATTCGACGCGAATGCGACTTTCAAAACATGCCGGCTCGCTCGAGACCGAGTTCCCCCTCTCTCAATGGAAAGAAGACTTTAGCGCCAATAGTCAGCCGCTTGATCTCGATCGATTTGTGTCTCACATTCAACCCGAC
>JALHOI010000371.1 GCA_022843085.1 Pseudobdellovibrionaceae bacterium | reverse complement strand
CGACCGAACCAGCCGTAACGATTTTGCGCAACGACATCGTAAATCGAATCGCGAACAACCTGCGGAACGGCGTGACCGATGAGGCCCACGACTTTGTAGAGTCCGCCGAGTTCCTTCAACGTGAAAAGCACCGCGCTGCTTTTTATAAAACGACGCTCGCCGGCGACGACGACAACGGTATTGAGATCTATTCGCTGTTCGGTACTCAACATTTTCTCGGCCGTTTCGCCCTGAAGCGGAGCATATCGAAGTCGGCGTTTGGCATCGCGCACGATAAGGAAATCCACGACGCCATTACAAAGCCCGCAGTAGCCGTCGAAGAAGACAATGGTTGAAGTCGTGGGTACGTGCATGGGGTCAGTCTATCATCTTGAGGGTGTGGCCCGAGTATAAAAGCCCTAAAATGATGGCTCCTAGGCCGATGCGATAGACGCCAAACCAAAAAAAGCCACGTTTCTCGAGAAAACCAATAAACGATTTGATCGCTAATATGCCGACAAGAAAAGAAACTAGATTGCCGGCAAGAATCATCGGCAGCGTTTCGCTTGTCAGCATCGGACCCATTTTCAAAAGCTTGTAACCGCTCGCCGCTGTCAGTGTCGGCACGGCTAGAAAAAATGAAAACTCGGCTGCCGTTTTTCGATTGAAACCTAAAACCATGGCGCCGATAATTGATGAGGCCGACCGAGAAACACCAGGAACAAGCGCCAAGCATTGGGCGAGGCCAATGAGAATTCCGTCTTTGTAGGTCAGCGACAGCCCGTCGGTCGATTTAGCTGCGTTCTCAAAACGGACTGCAAGTTTATCAACAAACAAAAGTAGGATGCCTCCGATCAGCAAAGACCAGGCGACGACTGCGACATCGCCAAGAAGAGCGTCAATTTTTTTACCAAACAGTAGGCCAAAAAAGGCGGCCGGCAGAAATGAAAGTGTCAGAAGAAAAAATACTCGAGGTCCGCGACGAAGTGCTGAAACAATACGAGCGCGGTAGACGACCAGGACCGAGAGAATTGCACCAAACTGGACAATCACGGTGTAATCTTTGACGAAGGCTCCACCTTCGATTCCCATCAGCGCTGAGCCGAGTATGATGTGGCCCGTTGAACTTACCGGAAGATACTCGGTCAAACCTTCGATCACCGCTAAAATCAATGCCTGCCAAAATTCCATATGGTTGAATGGTACCTATGAAACGTTTGAACGACACACTTTTTCTTGAGGCATTGAAAAGTCGGGTTGCGGGTGCGCGCCTTGGTTATAAAGCCTTTTACTCGAGTTTTTTAGGAGGCGTCACAACAGAACCGCATCATATGGTGGTGCCGATCGATGATCACATGGTGCACCGGGGTGATGCTGTTTTTGAGGCCGTGAAATTTCAAGACGGTTTTGTTTACGCGCTGGATCGCCATCTCGAGCGTCTCGAAGTTTCAGCGGCCAACATTTGTCTTTTGTTGCCCGAAGACCGAATTGCCCGCGTTAAGATGATTCTTGAGACCATTCGAGTCAGCGGCCTCGGCTCGGGTATTGTGCGTTTATTTCTTGCGAGGGGGCCCGGAAGTTTTACGACAAACCCGTTTGAAAGCATCGGAACACAGACCTACTGCGCGATCACGGTCGGTAGCAGCCCATCGGCTGAGGTCTATGCAAGAGGCGTTAGGGTTGGATTGTCGAAGATCTCTGTGAAGGAGGGTTTTTTCGCGCGCACGAAGACGTGTAACTACTTACCCAATGTTCTGATGAAAAAAGAGGCGTTAGATCGGGGTCTCGACTACGTGATTAGTCTCGACGAATCGGGGTTTTTGGCCGAAGGCTCGACCGAAAACTTTGCGCTGCTCGATAAAAATGAAACGCTTGTTTTGCCGAAGTTCGATCGGATTTTACGCGGTGTCACGGCTGTTCGTGCTATGGAACTTGCGTCTTCGATTGGGCTTAAAGCCGAGAATCGCTCTATAACGACCGAAGACGTTCGCTCGGCAAAAGCAGCCATGATGATGGGAACGACGATCGACATACTTCCGATCGCAAGTTTTGAGGATTCGAATTCCACAAATGTGAATTTCAAATTGAGGCTCGAAAGTATCGATCGCCTCATGAAGGCCTTTCAGCTTGATCTCGAGACTGGACCGCTTCGAACCAAGATTTAGCGTTTCTCGGCGGGTGAGCCTGCAGCAGGCTTCGCGTGAGGACCAGATTTCGCCTCAGTACAAGATCCGGCCGAGCATGCGACCTCGGGTTTGAGCAAAACCTCGCAGGTGCCCATCATTCCTGCGTTAGCCTCGACGTCGAGTTGAGTGATCATTTTTACGTTATCGTCGAAATCAGATCCAAGCTTCGAACGTGTGGCCCTCGAGACGAGTAGATACTCTGTAGGACCACCGCAAGACTTTGAACCGATCGCGACGGCTTCGCAGTCATTTGGGGTTTTGCAGGGAACCTTGTTTGCAGAAATTAAGGCGTCAAGCTGCTCACGGTAAGCGCCGCGCGTCTGTTGTTTTCGAGGTTCGGTGCGGGTTGCGCCACCCGCGAAGACGGCAAGTGTTAAGAGACCGGGAATTGTTAACAGAGCGGGTAGCCATCGATATTGTTTCATGACCACAGCTCAACATTCGGTTACTTTCTTGTACACTGCGATTTTAAGAATTTGCGAAAGGGCATCATGAGCGACGATCCAAGCAAGACTGCGACGGACGACCCGAAAACCGAACTCGCAAAACGTCCATCAAGTCGGCGCAAGCGCCAGAGAATGAAAGATCGCGACTCGACCTTTTGGAAAGTTTTAAACGCCGCGCTCGAGCTTGATTTTCGTAAAGGGAATCTGAAGTGGACGATGTCCGAGCTTTCTCGGAAATCAGGCATCACCAGAAGCCTCATCTATTACCATTTCGGCCGATCGAAATCGGCGATTTTGAGTGAAGCGATCAACGTGATTGGCGAAGAGATTATTGCGACAGGCCCCGACCGTGTGGCTCTTTGGCGCGACGGTAAATGGGCCGAGACGGTTAAGCTTTCGCGTGAAGTTGCGATGCAGGCGCCGCATCTGTGCAACTTCTATTTGTTGCATCGCGATCGGCCGACCGAGATTGGCCAAGCGATTCGAGTTCTCGAGTCTGCCTACCTCAAAAAATTGCAGAAGCTTTTTCCAGAACTTCCGGCGGCTGGCATCAAAGCTCTTTTCGCGTTCTTTTTTGGTATTTGTTTTGCGCCTCACGTCGACGATGAAACCGTCACAGTCGCGATTCAAAGCTTGAGAAAGTTGACGCACCGATGATGCCCGAACGATCATGCCTGAACAATCATGACTGAACGAAACTCAAAAGGCCTGTCGCGCTCTCGTATGGGCTTTCGATTCGCATCGCGCACAAAACAGAAAGCGGCGTGGGCCTTCGGTGCGAGTGTCTTTGTGACCGTTGCTGTGAGCGTCACGATTCTTTCTGAATCGACGACCTTGATCGAAACGTTCGCTTTGCACCCCGCGTGGTTTTTCTCTTGGTCTCTGTTTTTTATTTTTTCGTTCATCATTCAGCCACAACACCGATCGCTTCTCATAGCACCATTAAAATACCCCGCTATTTTTCATAGTTTTGTTTTGACATACGTGGGGC
>JALHOI010000370.1 GCA_022843085.1 Pseudobdellovibrionaceae bacterium | reverse complement strand
CCCGCAACTAACATAACCACGGTCGCTATGCCGTGAAGTATGACGTAAGGCTTTCGGCGTTCAAGCGGGATGAACGCAAGCACCCCGAGCGACAAAAACAGAGTGACCAAACCGACGAGATGCAAAACTTTATAAAATTCGTAGCTCATAAAGAAGGGCTAGCTGATCGCCCGGCAGGTGTCTACACTTTCACAAAAGTGGACAAACATAAAATCGGCGAACACTAAAAAATGGCGAAGACGAACCGACCTAAGAAACCAAATTTGAAATCGGCTACAAAGTCGGCTGCAAAATCGGCTGCGTCAACTGACCGCGATCAGATTAAGCCCAGCGCCGCTGTTCTGAAAGCCTGGCGCCTGGCGGTTCGCACGCGCTTAAACGCGTATGCTCCGTATTCAAAATTTCAGGTGGGGGCTGCGCTCATCGATGAGAACGGAGACCATCACCCTGGCTGTAACGTCGAAAATGCGTCGTACGGGGGCACGATCTGCGCCGAGAGAAACGCGATGCTGCGAGCCGTGGCTGACGGTGCCAAGTCTGTGACAGATGTCATCGTTGTGACCGATATGAATCCGCCAGCTGTGCCGTGTGCCATGTGCCTTCAGGTTTTGAGCGAATTTTCACAAACGGAAACTCGCGTTTGGCTTGCAGACCTTAAGGGAATCAAAGATTCGGTGTTGATCAGCGAACTTTTGCCGAGGCACTTTGGGCCGAAAGCGTTAGCGCGCGGCCTGGCTCGTTAATCTGGCCCGTTAATCTGGCCCGTTAATCTGGCGAATCAAGTGGCGCAGGTTCATCTTCGCCCAATTCTTTTCTAAATTTTTTAACAAGCTTTGGAAGTTTCAACAGCGCGGCTGTGAAGCGCATGTAATCGCGCATGGGCATCAGGGGATTTCCGCCGTAGCTTCCTGATTTTGTAATCGACTTTCGAACCACAGAAAGTGCAGCGAGCTGAATGTTGTCGCCAAGCTCGATGTGACCGCTGATGGCTGTGTTGCCTCCGGTCAGAAAGTTTCGCCCAACTTTGCTTGAACCTGCGATGACGAACCCGGCTGTAATAATCGCATTCTCGCCGATCACTGCGTTGTGAGAAATTTGAATTCGGTTGTCGAGGATTGCGCCCGATTCGATACGTGTATCGGCGAAAGTTCCGCGATCGACATTGACGCTTGAACCCAAGTGAACGCGGTCGCCGATGATCACGCGGCCTGTGTGGGGAATCCGGTAGTGGTTATTTTTTTTGTCGTGGGCATATCCGAAGCCTTCTTTGCCGATCACGGTGTGCGGATGGATCTCGCAGTCGCTTCCGAGATCGCAAGTGTGGCCGACGTAGACAAACGGGTGCAGCACAGAACGTGCGCCGATCTTCGCGCGCGATTCGATGACGGTGTGGGCTCCGATCACGGCGTTCTCGCCGATCTCGACATCTTTAGAAATCACGGCGTAGGGAGCAACCTGCACACCGCTAGCGAGCGTTGCTGACGGATGAATAACGGCCGTCGGATGAATCAGTGCGTTCGAAGAAGCGCTTGTGGCGTCTGGGTTGAAATCTCGATTGATGTAAGGAGTTGTTTGAAAAAATGCCTGGATCGTTTCGCGCATCGCGAGCTCGGGTTCGCGTGAAAAAAAGTACGCGCGTGGCGGGTGGCCCGCACGTTGTGCGCCCGAGAGTCGATTCATAACCGTATCTTTCGCAGATTCTGGAAAGCAGAGGACAGCGGCCCCTGACGCGAGCGCTTTTTCTAAGTACTTCGGTTGGGTCACAAACCCGATTTGCCCAGTTCCGGCGAAGTCGGGGCTATTGACCGCCTGAATTGTAATTCCCGCGTCGGTGCTGGATAGATTTTCGAGCAAGCCGTGAGTGGAGGTTACAAGCGGACCAAGCTTTTCAAGAATCTGTTTGATTGTCGGTTTGACTGTCGTAGGTGTTTCAAGCATTGCAGACATAGGCGTGAGTCTTACTCGTTTGCGCCGCATCTGGCTTGCTCTGTTTAATTTCCGGGTTGTTTTTCCGGTTGTTTTATAAGGTTCGGTTGTCTAGTTTGTTTTCACCTAGGGGCTAATTATGCTGAGTCGGTTGCGAAAATTTTCGCGACGCATCGGTAGCGAAATCGAGGGATTGATGGCGGCAGGAAAGTCGGCAAAGGGTTCTACAGGCAGCAAGCCCGGCGCAAAAAATGGCGCGAAGGCGAGTTCGAAATCGGGTGCTAAGCCCGCCGCAAAAGCAGTCGCAAAGGCGGCCTCAAAACCAGTTTCGAAGCCGGCCGGAAAAGCGGCTGCAAAGCCGGCTGTAAAAGCGCCTCCTAAAGCGCCGGCGAAACCCGCTGCGAAAGGCGCGTCGAAACCGTCAGCCGCTAGCGTTAAACCGAAGGTCGCCGACAAGGCCGATAAGATAGCCGACAAGGGGGCGAAAGCCGCACTCAAGGCTGCCGTGAAGCTCGACTCGAAAACTGCGGTGAAGTCCGGTCAAGTTTCAGGCAAAGTCTCAGGCAAAGTTTCATCAGATGGACCTGCTGCGGTAAAAAGTGGCAAAGGGCCAACGTCAGCGGTCGTGAAGGCTCCGAAAAAGTCGGATAGCAAAACCACGACGACGACGGCTAACGTAAAAGTGAACGCAAAAATAGACAAAAAATCAGGCAAAGAGCGGGGCTCGGGTCGCGATGAAGACTCTGACGATGTCCTGCTTGATAACGATTTCGGGGCCGAAGAGCAGTTCGCGGCCGATATCGCTTCAGACATGGCTGCGTCCGAGAGTGAAAGTGCAGATTTAGGCGCCGATTCAGAGGCCGAACCCGACGCTGAACCACTGACAGCCTCAGCGGCCTTGCTTGCCGTGATGAAGCCGACGATCTCTGACGAGAAAGCGGCCGAGAAGAAAAAGAAGAAAGATGACCTCAAAATCGACAGAAATGGCGATCTTGAGGCTCAGTGGCAGACGCTGAAAGATAAAAATAAAGCGATTAAGCCGCTGAGTTACAAGATGTCAGAGAGTTTTGAAGCTCGAACTCCTATCTTGCATAAGGTGCTCGGATGGGGCTTTATCATCAGCAATCAAAACGATCGTTTGGAAGTGCTGTTTCAGCAGGGAATTAAGTTTCTTATTTCAAACTACAAGGCATAACGACTGATAAAAGGATAAGAGAGCGGATGGCGAAAGACGATTTAGCGCAACTTGAAGGAAAAATTGTCGACGTGAATGCGGGCGGGCTCTACCGAGTCAAGCTTGAGAACGAAGTCGAAATCGTTGCGCGATTGTGTGGCAAGATGCGTCGTTTCAACATCCGGGTCGTCGTCGGCGACAAGGTAACTGTTGGCGTGTCGCCCTATGACCCCACGAATGGCTTGATTCTTTACCGTCATAAATGATTCGCTCTTCTTCATTATGAGTTTAACTCCAATTTCATTTGCGGTTTACCGCGACAAATTTCTTCCAAAAATCTCTGCTAAAGCAGCGCAGGCGGTACTTGAGCTTGCTGCCGAAGGCGGGACAGTTCCGTTCATCGCTCGCTATCGCAAAGAGAAAACGGGCGGGCTCGACGAAGTCGAAATCCGAAACGTCATCGAAGCGAACGAGACTCTGACAGAACTCAATAAGCGGCGCGAGTTTGTATTCACCGAGATTCACGGCCAA
>JALHOI010000369.1:1844-3637 GCA_022843085.1 Pseudobdellovibrionaceae bacterium | reverse complement strand
GGGCTAACCCGCGGCTCAACGCGTGCCCACATCGCGCGCGCGACTCTCGAGGCGATGGCCTTACAAAACGCCGAGATCTTGATTTCAATGTCCAAAGACCTAGCTGCGCGCGGAGCCAGTCTGAAAAGCGTTCGCGTCGATGGTGGCGCAAGCGCGAACGCTCTCTTGATGCAGCTTCAAGCCGACTATCTCGGCGTCGATGTCGTCAGGCCGCGAGTGATCGAAACGACCTCGGCAGGCGCCGCATTCATCGCCGGACATGGCGCCGACTTGTTTAGCGACGTCCGTTCAATTCGAGAAATCTGGAAAATCGACAAGACCTTCAAACCGAAATTGACCGATCAGGCGCGCGAATTGCGAATGAAGTTGTGGGCCACTGCCGTTGCGCGTGCACGGCTTGTGGTCAATGACTAGCAACTTGTCGCAATCATCGACAGATCGCACGTCTCACTTTGAGCCGTGATGTGATCTCAAGATGCTCGCGATTTGGATAGGCGCCTCGACGTTCGTTTCGAACCGCTGACCAATTTCGCGTACGAAATTTGCTCCTCTCAGTCTTCAGAATTCGTTAACTGGGGGCTGCGTTTGCGAAGCACGAAATCCAAATCAAAGATTGTTTTGAAATTCACATTGAGATTTGCAGTTCTTGTTTCGCTCGCGTTGGTTCTCGGCTGGCGCCCAGCCCTTGTCTTCGACAAGCTGAAGGGCCACACATCTGTGGCGAATGATGTCGCGTTGATGACCGACGCGCCGTTCTCTCGATCAGCTGACGATCAATCAGTTGATGATTCGCGGTGCGAGTCGATTTCGAATCAGGATCAAGAACGATTGAAAAAAGACTCAGGGCTTGATCTTGCGAAATTTGTCGAAGACAGCACGCGTGCGATGCACAGTGCGCGCACCGCTGAAGAGCAGCTTCGAGTCATCGCAGCGAAGTTTGATCATCAGCGCTGGTCGACAGCGTGGGGGCCCGGCGCTGTTCAGTCAGATCCCAGCGAGCGCGGCCGTAGGTTGCGCGATACCCTTCGCCTTCAACAAAGCTTAGGTCATGCAAGTTTATTTTTGGCTCGCTATCACCGAATTCTCCAAAGCGGCGTCGTTCAAGAGGCTTCGGCACTTCGCGCTTTCAGATGGGATGCGAGCGCCGAGCAAGAAATTCGTCGCGAGCCCGTTCGCGCGTTGGTTCAGGGATTCGTTCCTCACCTGTGCGAAAGAGCCGATACGTCACAGTACGGTTGTCTTAACGGCGAAACCATTTATCGCGTGAAGGCGCTACTTTCTCCGCGTGTAGCTTGTCGTTTTCCCGAAAAGAAGTCGCACTATTCGGCTGTGTTTTGGGTTCGTGTCTCGGGCCCCCGATCTCATCGCGAAGCGCGTATTCTCGAAGTCGAAGCGAATGGTGATCGTCTTGTGAAGATGACTTACGACGATTTGATGCACAAGAGGTTGCTAAGCCGTCTTGGACCGGACGTAAATGAAACTCTCATCGACGCAGGTCTTGACCCGTTTCGTGCGCCGCTGGTGTGGCGTCGACTGTTACAAAATGACGACGTTGGTCGACGGCCCGCCTCAAGGTGAGATGACCGACAAAGGTCGAGGAGACTCATCCAAGGTAGCGAAGAAACCGAAACACCTCTGGAAGAATTTCGGAGGCGAACATGAGACATCAGGATGACAATTGGAGCCTATTCAGGCTCTCAGACCGCCAGCAGTTCGATGCTGTTTCTCTTTCGACGATCGATTTTTTCTACCGAGCAATATCCGAAAGCTCTCGCGCCGAATGGCTGATGTGG
>JALHOI010000369.1:0-1834 GCA_022843085.1 Pseudobdellovibrionaceae bacterium | reverse complement strand
CTCCAGCACCGCCTCCGGTGCCCGACGAAGTTCTCAAGTATGCCGACGAAGTCACTGGAGTTCGCAGCTACCCACAAAAGTTCAAAGCCAAACCAATTGCTCAGATTTCACCTACGCACGAGGAAGTCGAAGAAATCGTTGTAAATGCTGCTGACGATGATGAAGAGCTCAGCAACGTGAAAGGTGACCGAAGCTCGGTTTCTGCTCGCGCGATCAGTGCTGCGACTTCAAGTTTGCGACTCAAAACCAATGTTGGCTCTATTTCGGACCGCGAAGCCGTCGCCAGGTCGATTGCGTCCGCGAATCAGGTCGATAGTGCAGCAAGCCATCTTGATAACGGCCATGTTATTACAATGCCCGACGAAGCGACGATGTCGCTCATGCTTGAGTCTGCTTCAGCGACAGAAGATCGAAACAACGTTCGATACTCGAAAAAGTTTAAGATCCGGGTTTTTACGCCAAAGGGAGTCTTGCAACTTCAGACCGTCGACTGTTCAAGTTCGGGATTTCGTTTGAAAGAGCCCTTACCCGAAGGACTACCACGTTTTTTTCACGTCGAAATCGACCTTGGGAATGAAGGCAAGATTCCACTTGTGTGTTCGGAAATCCGCGAGAAAGACGGACGAGGTTCAACCCGCGTGCGCATTCAGATCAATGATCACGTCAACACTTTGAAATCTGCACTTCTTCGAGCGGCTTAAACGACGACGTTAAAGCTCGAAGTCGCGCTCGGTTGCTTTTGAGATTTTTGGCGTCGACGGACGGCGTGAACCGACCGCCGCTTCAGCTAGCTCAGCCGCATTCTTAACGAATACGACACCCTTCAGGGATTCTTTACCAAGGGGAGTCAGTTGCTTTTTGTTGCTGAATGGAACAACCAATTTTTCGAAACCAAGTTTCTTCGCTTCGCGTAAACGGCTTTCAGCAAACGGCACGGCGCGGGCTTCGCCGGTCAAACCGAGCTCGCCGAAAAAACAAGTTTTTGCGTCAAGTTCTTGGCCGCTCTCACTTGAAACTAGAGCGGCCGCAACTGCGAAGTCAGCGGCCGGTTCATCAAGCTTCAGGCCACCGACGACGTTAATAAACAAATCGCTTTGCGCGAGGCGTAGATTCAAATGGCGGTTGAGTACGGCTGCGAGCAGATGAACCCGGTTGGTGTCGAATCCGATCGACGTGCGGCGAGGCATCGCCTGATTTGTCGATAGCGTCAGCGCTTGAACTTCGCAGAGCAAAGGGCGGCTGCCTTCCATCGAACAGTAGACAGCCGATCCGATCAACTTCTCGCCGCGTTCTTCAAGAAAGAGTTCTGAAGGATTTTGAACCTCGACGAGTCCGCGCGAATCCATTGCGAACACGCCAAGCTCGTGGGTGGCACCGAAACGATTTTTGAGAGCACGCAGCAGACGGAAAGCGTGGGTTTTATCGCCCTCAAAACTCAAGACGGTGTCGACCATGTGCTCGAGTACTTTTGGTCCTGCGATCTGACCTTCCTTTGTGACGTGGCCAATAACGAAGACTGAAATCCCGTGACCTTTTGCAAGGTTCATAAGTGCTGCTGCGCATTCGCGAACCTGCGCGACCGACCCTGGCGCCGACGTGAGGTCTGACAAGAAAACTGTCTGAATCGAATCGACGATGAGGACATCGGGTTTGTCTGTGAGTGCCATATCGCGAATCACTTCGAGCTGACTTTCAGCAGACAGCGAAACGAGTTCAGAGGCAGCACCTTGAAGCAGGCCTAGCCGTTCCGCGCGAAGTCCAGTTTGGTCGATCGACTCTTCGCCCGAGACGTAGAGTACGCGTGCGCCGTGACCCGCCAGTCCTCCTGCCATCT
>JALHOI010000368.1 GCA_022843085.1 Pseudobdellovibrionaceae bacterium | reverse complement strand
CGGCCGTGCCCTACAAAAACTAGCGAAATGCATGTGCTCTTAGCTTTTTCGCTTTGAGAATTGAATTTCTGGCTGACCGTCGCTGACGATAAGGAAGGTTTTGTTTCATGGATGAGTATTGGCTTTCGTTTGATGACGCACAGGACTTGATTTCTCAGTTTGAGGATTACGGCGCGCCCGAGCTTTTGTTTCTTCACCTGAAGTCAATTTTGTTTGAGATCGCCGGCGAGCCCAATCCGCTTGATCGTATGCTTGAAATTGACGAGTGTCTTCGTGTCGCAGTCTACCTGCACTTCTTAAATGCTTTGATAACATCTGACAAAGAAGCGCTTCGGCTCTATCCCAAAAAAACGATACTCGCTTGGCAGCGTGAGTTGGCTGAAACGAAGTCGGTTCATCTCTATGAGTTAGGGCGTCTAGCAGAACTCGGAAAAATCGTACTGCTCGAAGAGTTTTCTGAACTCGTCGATGTTATGAACACAAAGCCGCCAGCACTTTTGTTGTTTCAGAACGATATGAATCGGTTCATCGAAACTATTTCGAATTTTCAAAAGAAAATTCCGGCAACCGCTTATGCCGCGAGCACCGAAGACGACAGCTTTGAGGTATCGCTGATTCAAGAGGAAATGAGTGCTTCGCAGCTTCAAAAAAAAATTACCTATAAACGTCTAGACAAGCTTTTTAAGTCTGACTTCGTCATGCAGAACTATACCAAGTATGCACACGAGTACGACCAGTGGGAGTGGTACGATCATCCGACGTTTGGAGAAATCGCAGTTCACTTCGGCAATCCCACCGATGAGAACGAGAATCACGAACTGATTATTACAGTTCCAAAGCGAAGTTTTATTCCACTTCTGCTATCAACGGAAATTCACGAGACTAAAATTGAAGACAGTTGTCGTCAGTATTATTTCTGTCACTTTACCGAAGACGGAAAGACACAAGTTGCTTACCGAATGCGACGGTCAACGCTGCATGCCGACTACACCTTAAATGAAGACCTCACTCTTGAGCACCTATCAGATTACGAGACCTACTTCTCTAAGCTGGATTTTTCTTTGATTGGGTTCTCGAAACTTTAGCCGAAGAAGAAAAGCAGGCCGACGAAGCGGATCATTCGAGAGCCGATCTAAGCGTTGTTCTTACCGGTCAATGGCAGTCAACGAGCGAACTGAAGGAACAGCTCGAGGTCGCCTGTAAAAGACATAAGCTTACGCACTTCGAACTAGTTGAAAATGAAATCGATGAAACTTCAGAGATTGAGTGGCGATCTTCGCGAAAGTTTGGCGCGACAACAGACCGAGTCGCAATTCTTTTGAAAATCGCTTTGGTGTTGAAAGACCTTAGCGAGGCCGTTCGTGTTGATTCAGTTTTTGTGTTGTCGTCAGGTCGAATGCTTTCGGGTGAACATCTCTCAGCGCTGCTCAATAGTTTCGACAGAAAGTCGTCGGCCTACGACAAAGAAACTCTCTTGGCTCTGAGTCGAATGTTTTTGAACGCGCCACTTTGGGGCGAGCTTGATTTCGATAAGGGTGAAACAAAGCCGATCATTTTTTCTTCAGGCCTGCAGCTGTTTGGTCTAAGTGACGTTTATGTGGAAGTTGACACTGAAGATGAAAGTCGAGCTGTTGAACGTGAAGATGCTCAAGAATCAAATGCCGACGTTGAACTGCTTCTGAAGGCAATTTTAGAATCTTTGATTCCAAGCAAGAGGCCTAAAATTGAATTCTCTGATGAGAACGAAAAGAAATTCGCGAGCTTCACACGAAACCACCCGCAGTTTCAACCGTTTGGGTATAGGCGCGTCCTCTAGTCAGGGTCAAATGCGACGTCAAGACGCCGGGATTCTCAAAACGTCGTTTCCGCCGAAAACCATTTTGCGGATTTCGGGTGACGCAAGGGTGTCGGTAAAACCCATTGTTCTAGCGCTGGCTTGATCGAGCATTGATTCATGTTCTTTGGTAAGTTTGATTTCCAGCGCACCAAGATTGTCTTCAAGCTGAATGACATTGCGTGCGCCGATAAGGGTCGAAGCGACGCCGGGCCGGCCCATTGTCCAAGCGAGTGCCGCTTGCGAGGGGGTGCAGCCCTGTCGTTTCGACACGTGATTTAGAGTTTCAAGAATAAGCCAATTTCGGTCTGAAAACTTGCTGTTCCCAAAAGGATTTGCGCCACTTAGTCGGCCCGTGTTTTCGGGATCGCCGCGCTTGTACTTACCAGTCAAGAAGCCGCCGGCGAGGGGGCTCCACGGCATAATTCCCATACCTGAATCCAATGCGACCGGCACATGCTCTCGTTCGATATCTCTCGCAACGAGCGAGTACTCGAACTGCATGGCGATCGGGGGCGTGCGACTTCGTTCGTGCGAAATTGTTGCGGCTTTTATGGCAATCCAAGCCGGCATGTCAGAGAGCGCATAGTACCTGATTTTTCCTGCAGTCACGAGATCTTGTAGTGTCTGAATGATCTCTTCGATCGGCGTAACTCCGTCCCAGATGTGCATCCAGTAGAGATCGATATAGTCAGTTTTGAGGCGCGCGAGAGACCCGTCGAGGGCTCGGTGAATGTTTTTTGATCCGGCTCCACCCGCATTGGGATTTCCTTTTGATTGATTTGTTGAGAGGGGACTCGACGAACTATTGAATCCAAACTTCGTCGAAAGAACGACTTGATCGCGCAAGTGGAGTTCTGTGATGAATTCGCCGACCATCTGCTCGCTTTTTCCAGATGAGTAGATGTCGGCTGTATCAATGAAGTTTCCGCCGCTCTCGATGTAGGTTTTGAAGATTTCTCTCGATGTCGTTTTGTCGGCGCCCCAGGTATCTGTGCCGAATGTCATGGTGCCAAGAGCCATAGGGCTTACAATCAGGCCCGAGCGGCCTAGGGTGCGGTAGTTCGTTAGTGACATCGATTTGTCTTTCTGTAGTGATCGTTAAAAAACAAGTTAAACGAGTTGCGTGAGTCCGTCAATCGTTTTATAATGATCACTATGAAACACGTTGAAGAGAGTGGGGCAAAAATTGGTCGACCACGCGCATTCGACCGCGATTTGGCCCTGAGTAGCGCGATGCTCGTCTTTTGGGAACACGGCTTTGAGGCGTCGTCGATGTCCATTTTATCAGAGAAAATGAAGATGAATGCGCCCAGCATTTACGCGGCCTTTGGCGATAAGAAGTCGCTTTTTTTGACGGCGCTTGATTTGTATACGGGAGATGTCACCGAGATCAAAAAATTCATCGATTCGGCCGAGACCGCCTATGAGGCTTCAGACCAGCTCTTAAAACAATCTGTTGTTCGTTTCACGGGGCGAAGCACTCCAAGCGGGTGTATGCTTGCGAGCAGTGTCGCAAGCGGTTCAGCGGAAGCTGCAGACTTGCAAGAGGTCGCAGCTAAAATTAGATCCAAGATCGAGGGATTTCTGCGTACCCGAATCGAGTTCGACATGAGAAATGGACAATTGCCGAAAACTACGGATGCCGAGGGTTTGGCCGGTCTTACGATAGGCACGATTCAGGGACTCTCGGTACTCGCTCGTGACGGCGCTTCGCGAAAAAAGCTTCTTCGAATTGCCGAGACGGCGATGCTCGCGTGGCCCTAAAAAAAGAAGCCGATCGGTGGTCGCTTTGCTTTTCTCCGCTAGA
>JALHOI010000367.1 GCA_022843085.1 Pseudobdellovibrionaceae bacterium | reverse complement strand
ATTTCGAATTCGAGTGGGCGCGGCGTAAGAGAGCGCGTGCGCCACGCGGAACAGGTGCTCGCTTGCGCCGTTGGTGACCAAGCGATCTCATTATCCGAAATAATGATGGGATTGAGGTCTAGATTGCAGGCTGATGGAAGATCGACGGAGGTTGGGGAGCCGGGGCTGATTTTTCGCGACGACGCAGGTCGGAGAGTTCGATCGCTACGGAGCTTTTCGCAAACCCATCGGTGTATTCAAACGATCGAGCTAAAGCGCGGTGTGAATTGGAGCCTGAAAGGTAAAAAAACCGGCGCATGGACGAAGCTGCGAATTGACGGTCGGCCCCTGAGCGTGAGTTGGCAGGGATCGATACCCGTAGACCGGCGATTCATGCGGTTTGTCACGATTGAAGTCGCGGTTCTAGAGTCGTGTGTCGTCACTGCCGTGAATCCGGATGTCGAATATTCGCTGAACCGAGGGCGCAATACGATCCGAATACCTCTTGGTCCGTTGAAGCAAAGCGCTTCCTTGGCCAGGGTGACGCTGCCAGAAATATTTGTCGGTCGAGTGACTCTAGAGTTCTGGAAGTCAAAAGACTGAGAGCATAACGCGACGCCATAGGGAAATCTTCGCGTCTTGTATGACGCCAATGATGTCTTTGATGTCGACAGGAAGATCTTCGCGACGACCCAAAAGTGGGCGGGTGACAAGCGTCCCGCTATCTACGACGACGTTAATGTGCCAGACATAGTGGCAAATCATAGTGCGGTCTCGATCGAGGTAAAGCACGATGTCGAACCGGCGGATATCGGTAGCGGGTCGCCATGCGGCGCTATATATTTGGTTAACTTTCAACACCGGATGCATTGAGCCCGTTAGAATGGTAACGGGCAGTGGTCGAATCTGAATTGCCCTTTGAATTTCGGCGATTTCTTTGATGGAGTATTGAAGGTTCTTTATCTCGAGCGATCTTGGCTTTTTTTGCATTGTCGATCTGAGTCTGACGGAATCGGCGTTTGATAAGCAAGACTCTTTTCGTGTTGCACGGGAGACATAAAATGGCGAAGCGGAAGACAGCATCTGTTAAGACCGCATCTGTTAAGACCAGACCTGATAACGAGGTTTATCGGCACACTCCGAACGTAATTTTCAAGACCTACGCAGGAAAGTGTTTGATGTTCAATCTCAAAGACTCGCGCCGCATTTTCGAGCTAGACGGAATCGCCGTTGAGATTTGGAAGCGCATGAACGGTCGCGTAAGTCTTGCCAAGATCATCGACGCGGTTGGCTTGAAACATCGAGATGTAAGTAAAAGTTGGCTGTTGAAGAACACGATCCGATTGGTCGCTGATCTCAAGCGTTCGGGTTTAATCGAAAAAATGAAATAAGAGAGGGGTAATGGCATCCCGAACAGTTCTCTACGCGATCGATGGAAATCGACTCTATCATAAGTTTCTCGAGTGGAGCTTGCGCTCCTTGAGGTTCCATTCGCCGCGTATAGAAGTTCGCGTCTGTTCGTTCGGAGTCGCGAACAAACAGCTGCGCCGACTTTGTCGCGAAGTCGGCGCTCAACTGACGGTGTGCGAAGCAGTTGCGCCCGAATTACGCTGGGGTCTTAAATGGCTCGCTTTGCGTGAGGTCGAGACTTTTCAGCGTGTATTTTTTGCCGATGCGGACACTTACTTCTGGGGGCCGATTGAAGATGTGTTTGATGTTTGCTTGAAGCACGAGTTCTATGCGGCGCGCGAGTTCGGAACCGATTCACAGGCGAGATCTTGGCGTTCCTTTGATCGTTGCCCATTCGATTTTGATAAGTTGGTACAGCTACAGCGCGAGATGGGCGCAAGTGCTTATCCCGTATTCAATTCCAGTTTCATGCTTTTCAACCGCGGTTCCCATCGGAAGATCGTTAAACGGCTTGGCGACCTTGTTTTCCTTGTTTATCGTTTGAATGCACCGAAGAGGAGCAATCCGTTAAGGCGTCGCTGGCGGTTCATGGCAGAAGAAGTGGCCGGCTCAATCGTCTTAGGTCTGAAACCCGCTATTCCTTACGACTTTTTCCCTCAAAATTTACTTGGGCACTACAACTGGTGGGTTCGGCTCGGACGAGGAAGCATGGGGAATTGTTTGCACATTGGGGGCGATCACGGTGCCCAGATGATGCGCGAGTTCGGTTGTCCGATCGAAGCGGACGCTTGGCTTAAACTCTACATGAGTGCCCGCGAAAAAAGACCGCCGGTGGTGAGACAGCTTTCGGCACGGAAGTGAGTGGTGAACGTGGAAAACTCAAGCAGATGGATCGAAAAGCAGGCATTGCGTCTAGGTCGTTTTGTTTCAGAGGGTAAGGGTCGGCAAGAGTTTGTTCGGGTTCCCGCTCGCATTAAGCTCGATCCAAATGAACTTTTCTTGGACTGCGTGCAGTTTCGGGAAAAAGTCCTAAGACGTCCGCTGTCGCATGAATACTGGCGAAAACTTGGAGGCACCCAGTATCCTCCTTCTGCCATCGATATCTATTTTTTAACTCGATTTGAGGCCCGCAAGGTTCGTGGCGCAAACCGATCGCCCTTTTGGTGTGGCTCAACGTTGGCGGCGCTTTCGCCTACCTTCCGGAAGACTCTAGAAGTCGGCGAGAGACTTAGAATTCCGATCATGCCGACGATGTGTACGGCTGGTTTGTTGTCGGAATCCTTTGATCCCTTTGGCGGAGTACTTCACTATCCGGGAATTCGCGATCAGCTTGAGTGGCAGGTGAACCGCGATATCGATCCCATTGTTGGACGAGAGCTCGTTGCGATGATGGCATTTAACTTTGGGTATCATCACGATCTTTTGCACATCGTGTTTTCAATTCTCATTCCACAACACCCGGCGCGAGACGAGCGCGAAGATTATTTTTTGTTTCTCGAAGCGTTGGTGTTCCTTTACGAATTCTATATCTCCGAAGAGATTGGCGCGGGTTGGATTCAGTTTTTCACGGGAGTAAACATGCTTTATCGTTCCTATGACCACGCACGATTGCGGAGGAAAGTTCCGCAGGATAAACGGTTGTTCCTGGGTCTGTTGACGACCTACCTCGGGTCGCTTCGTCTTTGGTCGCGTGAAAAAATGAAAAAAACCTTCCCTGCTTGGGCGCCCTATGTGGACAACCCGGACGTTACGTTTCACGAACAATTCAGCGTTATGTCCACCGGAAACTGGTTGAAGGGATACAAGGATACGCCGTATCCTAAGGCATACCGAAACTGGGATACCGGTGCATTTCCACGACTTCGCTTAAAAAGTTATCGCTTGGAACATTTACTTCGCAATGAGGACGACTGCGAAAAACTCTGGGACTGGTCCCAGCAAGTTATGGGGAACCGACGGCGGGGGCGCTAAAAGATGCCGAGCCGGAACGGTCCGCTTGGCCTTAGAAGTGGTGATTGGCTCCAGATGCGGCTCAAACGTCATTTTGGTAAACGCCCTTTTGTTTACTACGATCCATTGTTTCCAAGGTGGCGACATAAGTTCGCGCGTTTGGCTAATCAGGGTGAGCCGTTTGATGTCATCTTAGTAGGGCGTCCCCATATCCGATTGATTGAACTGGCGGCTATGGAATTTGACCGCATTCGGCTGCATGTTTTGTCTCGCGCGGGTCGAAGCGTTCTCGTTGAACTGATGGGC
>JALHOI010000366.1 GCA_022843085.1 Pseudobdellovibrionaceae bacterium | reverse complement strand
GTTCACCTGAACTCGCAAGATACAGGTCGCATCGCTAGAAAACTCACTCGGCGAAGCGCTGGCACATTCATCCGCAGTTGCGAATGCGAAAGTGTAACCGCGCTCATGGCTGACGTTCGGCTGACTTTCCCGCCGTCGAATATTTTTTCCGCGCGGGTCAAAGAACATGATCTCACGGTATTGCCATTTCAGTTTGCCGTCCCACGCGTAGTCAACGCATCGAAGGCTTGCCTTGACAGAACCAAACGGCCCGTTCGGATCAATCGTAACAAAGGACGGATAACCATCCTCGCCTGCGAAGGAAATCATTTTTAGCTCAACAGTTTCAAACTCGCTTGAAGCGCTTCGATCTGCGGCGGAAGCGACAGGAGGCATAAGACCGCCAAAAGCAATGGCAGCCACAACAAAACTTAAACGAAGCATCATAGCGTTACCTCTAGTTGTCAGTGTAGCACACCAGGCTTACACTCGGGTTGCTGCGCGCATTGTAACAAAGGAGCTTTAGTGAATCAGCCCATTAACATCGGTATCTCGGAAGCAGATCGCAAAGAGCTGGCACAAGGTCTCTCGCGGCTTTTAGCCGACACCTACACCCTTTATCTTAAAACCCATAACTATCATTGGAACGTGACGGGACCAATGTTTCAAACCCTGCATCTTATGTTTGAAACACAGTACAACGAACTCGCACTTGCGGTTGATTTAGTAGCCGAACGGATTCGCGCTCTCGGAGTCTACGCGCCCGGGTCGTATGGTCAGTACGCGAAGCTAACATCAATCAAAGAAGATGACGCTATTCCCGTTGCGAAAGACATGATTCGCAATCTCGTCGAAGGACAAGAAACTGTGATTCGTACGGCCAGGTCACTGCTGCCACTTGCCGAAAAAGCAAGCGACGAATCAACTTCCGATCTGCTGACACAGCGACTTCAACTTCACGAAAAGACCGCGTGGATGCTGCGCAGTCTCATCGAAAACTAAAAACTTGGCTTAAAGCGACGGAATCTCGAGTCGCTTTCCGACAAACAAAGTCGACTTCTTCTTGATTCGATTGGTACTGGCAAGCTCGCGGACCGAGACTTTGTATTTGCGGGCGATTAACGCAAGATTTTCACCGCGGCGAACCACGTGAACGGGCCGCGTCTTAACGGCGACCCGGGTACGAATCGCGGGTTTCTCAACTTTTGAAATCTGGCGCGAACGAATCGCGAGCTTTGATGTTGGTACCTGACTTTTTTTGTCGGCGTTGTCGTTCGAAGGCAATCGTTCACGATCACGCTTCGCCCGCGTCTCGATCTGCGAAGACTTACTTGGGCCCAGTTGTGCCACATCTTCTGACGGCACCCGCAGCCGCTTTCCAACCGCAAGAACCGATTTCTTTGACAGCCGATTGAGCTGAAGAATTTTGGTCTGACTGATGTTAAACTTTCGCGCGATCGACGAAACTGTGTCGCCGCGACGAACTCGGTAATACGAATAATCGTCTTCAGCGACGTACCGCGCACCTGTGCTTGCTGCAGCAGCCGATGCGGCCTGAAGCGCTTTCGACTCTTGTCCTTTCGGTACTCGCAGAATCAGTTTTGAAGAACCTCTCGCGAATGGTGCGACACCACGTTTATACGCAGGGTTCAAATCGCGAAGATCATCGTATTCAAGCCCCATTTCAGACGCGAGACGGCGAATGTCGATCGGGGTATTAAAGGTAACCGTCGAAAACGAAAGTGGCGGCATGTACTCAACGTCGGTAAAACCATACTTCTCGGGTTCCTTAGCGATCAACCGAGCTGCAAGAAATTTTGGGACATAATTGACTGTCTCTTGCGGAAGTTTATTTTCTCGAGCAAGCTGCCAGAAATCGCGTGTTTTATGCCTCATGACGAGGCTCTTCACGCGGTTTTCGCCGACGTTGTATGACGCGATCGCGAGGTACCAGGCGCCAAACAAATTGTAGAGGCCTTTAAAATAATCAGCGGCTGCAACCGTCGCACGCTCGAAATCACGACGTTCATCGACAAACGAATCGACACGCATGCGATACTGTTTCGCAGTGCCTTTCATGAACTGCCAGTAGCCTACCGCGCTCGCCGAACTGTGCGCGGTCGATGAAAATCCTGACTCGATCAGAGCGATGTAAATTAAGTCTTCGGGCAATCCTTCTTTTCGAAGGATATCTTTCATGATCGGCGCGTAGCGAGAACTGCGAGAGAGATACCGTTCCATATGGCCGCGGCCGGGCCCTTGAAAGTAGTCGATCCATTTGAGGACCAATCGATTGACCTCAAGCGGGATGCCGACAAGGTCCGCACCGTTGTCAGACAAATCGTTCGGAGCCGAGCCCGGAGCGGCCGCGTTGGCACCACCGTCTGAGCTCGAGACCATAGCCGAGCCAGCGCTATCCATCTGAACGCCGCGCGACGCGCAGCCGAGCAAAGAGACCGCACAAAGCACCATCGCAAGCCGAGAAGTTTGGCGGATGGTCAGCGAATAAAACTGGTTTCGTTCATTTTCATTCATTCGTCTTTTCAAGTTAACGGCCGGCCACGACCTTCGCAATCAAAAGGCTTCCAAACTTGCCTTCAGTCGCAACCGGTTCAAGACTAAGGTCGGGTTGCGACTGAAGGCGACTTCCAAAGAGGTTCTTCAGCTGTGACTCGACCGCTTTCAACAATTTGGTAAGCAATGATATTTCTCAGAATAGCTTTTACATAACCCGATGTTTCAGCGAATGGAAATTCGTCGATCCAGATCTCGTTATCGGCGACCGAACTGCGGGTCGCTTCAAGACCTTGAATCGAGGCTCGAGATCGAACCCAACGGTCGACGCGGGTCGGCCCCGCATTGTAGGCCGCTAAAGCCAGCGGTACGTGGCCCTTAAACTGACCAAGCATTTTCGCAACGTAGTGCGTCCCCATCCGAATGTTGCGTTCAGGTTCGAACATATCTTCCGGCAGGTTCAGCTTTCCCAGCTTCAAGTCGTCTGCTATTTCGCGCGCTGTCGCGGGTATCATCTGCATCAGGCCCATTGCGCCTGACGTCGAAACTGCGCGGCGGTTGTAACCGCTCTCTTGCTTCGCCAGACTGCGCGACATCAGAGCTTCGATATTCTTACTTCGCGCCGTTGATTCAAATATGTCGCTGTATTCATTCGGCCAAACGACAGACATAAGCTCGGGCCGCCGCAGTTCAAACTTCGCATCCCACGCTTCGTTGGCAAGCTTGGATGCCGATAAAAAGTTTTTCGCCGCAGCCCACACGCGCGCTCGAACGGCGCGAGAATCTGGAGTGGTCGGCGGCGGCAACGTACCAAGCTCGAACTGAGCTTCGTCGAACCAACCTGCCGACGCTAAAAGAATCGCGCGCTCGAAGCTTTGTTTTTCCTCTTGGGTCACCCAAATTTTACTTTCAATTTTGTCAGTTTTTGGATCCATTTTCGGGTTTTCCTTCGCCCAATCGAGATCTCCACCACGCAATTCAAGTCTGGCTCGCAAGCCGTAATAGCTAAATGGAAATCGCCGAGCCAGTTCTTCCGAGTCAACTTTGGCGCGTTCGCTTTTGGTTTTTTCAAGGCTGCGCCACAACCAGTATCGAGCTTGAATTTCAACCGACTCGGTCGACGCGGTTGCCACGAGTCGCTCAAAAACCGACGTCG
>JALHOI010000365.1 GCA_022843085.1 Pseudobdellovibrionaceae bacterium | reverse complement strand
TTTCGAATTTCGAATCATTGAGGACGCAATTCAAGAAGCCGAAGTTTATCCGTTCGTCGATCGGATACCTGATGTCCACGTTGTTCCCTCCAGCCAAAGTTCCAGATATGGCAATTACGAGGTTGCAAGCCGCGGTCTTAGCGTTAACTTTTCTGGTGTTAGACCCTATTCAAAGGGTGATTCACTTCGTCATATCGCCTGGAAGCTTTCGATGCGAGGGCAGGGGCTTTTCGTCAAAGAATTCGAGAAGGTCGTTAACTGTGATGTGAATATTGTTTTAAATTTATCGCCTCAGTGGCAGGTTGGAAGGGGCCCAACTTCGACCTGGGAAGCTGCGAAAGATGTCTCACTTTCACTCATTCAGCAGCAGCTCGATGTCGGCAATTCGGTCGCATTCTACAGCGAGGATTCGTTCATCGAGCCGGGAAGTGGCAGCGACCATTTTCATTATCTTGCAAAGCATGTCGCAAGCCTCAAGCCGACCTATCCCGGTGGTGGCGAAGGCTTGCCGATAGATCCAAAGCCGGTTCTTGGCAAGTACCGCGACTTTTACGCTCGGGGATCAAACGTTTTTTACATCACCCCTTATAATATCGGCGAGTTTAAGCGAAGCGAGTCGTGGCTGCGGCGGCTTCAGGCTGAAGGTTTTCATGTGACGTGTGTCTTCATCGATACGAATACGTACTGGTTGCGGTTTCTCGAGTCGGTTTCGACAGGACTTTTAATTGGCACAAAACTAATTCAGGGAATCGATGACGACGTGGCGAAGCTCGAGCGCCTTGGAATCGCGACCTTTGTGGTAAAAGATAAAGAATCTCTTCGTCAGACCTTTCGAAGAAACGTTTCGCCTTTGTCGGCAGTTCAGGCGAAAGAGTCGTGACGTCGAGGATAAAGTTCAATGTTAGTGTTGTCGTAACACTTGTGATGGGTCATGCAGTTTGGCGCGCTCAGGATATGACGGGGTTGGACGTTCGTTACCTCGCCGTCATGACCCTCTTGTATGCTATATCAACTTGGATTCGGGACCTATTCTACGACGAGAAGACTACGTTTTTTGATGTCGATGCGAGAGTACTTCCTGCTCGAGATGAAGGCCTGATTGTTTTTGGTGAGCATGTTGAAGATTTAGCTCAAGAGAGTCGCGAACGACGTCTGTTGATTTCTCTCGTCGACTTTGGCGGACGCAAATACCAAATCTACATCGCGTGGATTTTGAGCGTCGCAGCTGCAATCTATTTGCAAATCAAAATCGGTGGGCTCGATTTTGTTGAGACAGGTGCCACACTTTTGATTTTCTCGGGAATTTATTTTTCCCCTTTTCTCAGTCAAAGGCTGGTGCCTCTTTGCCTTGCCTTCGGGATTTCGATCTACGCATTTGTTCGGTCTGACGTCTCTCTAGTAAATGTGGTCTTCGGGATTTTTTTAGCTCTGTTCTTCTATGCAATCGTTTTATTTCGCGAACTGACGGCTGATCGAATTAATCCAGATCGAAAGGTATTTGAATACGACCGGCTCGTTTCAGTCGCGGTGATGCTGGTTCTCGTTTTCATCATTTTTAATACTGTCGACGCTCTTTTGCCTGACGAGAATCCGTTTTCTCGGAAAACAGCGGCTGAGACTGGCGGGGTTCAAAAACCACCTCGCTTTTCGACAGACGAAATGAGTCGTGAGCTCGCACAACAAGTCGTCAAATTCGGAGAGCGAAACGGACCGCGGAACCCACCGGAAAGTGCGTCCCGCAGCACGATTGAAAGTTCAAGCAAAGGTGCGCCCGATAGCAAGCCAGATAGTAAGCCCGACAGTAAGCCAGATATGATGCCAGGTACCACACCAGATCTTGCGCCTGATATCACATCCGACATCGTGCCCAACTACGCACCGGCCCGCGCAACTGCTGAAGGCGTACCTGAGAAAGCGACTCATAGTGCGTCCAACAATGCGTCCAATGGCGCACCCGACAGCGCGTCCGATGGGGCGCTTGGTGCTCGTGATGGGGCTGAGGCGTCTAGTTTTGCTGGTGATGGTCAAGTTCGCATTGCAGATCGTGACCCTGAAGCAGCGAACGGCAATGGTGGTCGCCCAGATCGCGACGGCAATCGCGGCCGGGCTGACGTGAAGGATCAAACCTCGAATAAAGCGAATGAGCGAAGTGGCAAGAGGCAAAGTAGCGGCCCTGCGGGTGAAGCAGGCACCAACGGTAAAGCCGGACGACCGCAGGCTGATGACGTTCAATTGGGACGTGCCGAAAGCGGCGAAAGGCGATTTGAACGAGATAAAAAGGTCGCGGAGCTTGAGAAGGACATTAAGCTTTCACTAGAACTAGCCAAAGGAATTCTCTTTTTCGCCGTTGCCGCTATAGCGATCTTTACCTTGTTCCGCTACTTCTCGAGACCAAAGCCTGAAGAGGATCAAATTGTTCGGCAGCAAATGACTTCGCATCAGAGGAAGAGACTGCAAAGTCTTTTGCAAAGAATTAAAGATCGCGGTTTGTCTCCGCGCGAGGAAGTCATCGAAACGTACAACGCACTCCTCACAGTTTTTGAATTGGGCCATCATCCCAGGGAAGAGTGGCTTCCTGCCGAAGAGTTTAGTAATCAGATCGCGAAGTCGATTCCGATTCTCTCACAACCTTTTCAAGGTGCCACGATGCAGTTCTCGAAGACGCTCTATGGGAGAAAAAATATCGACACGGCCGAACTAGAAAAGTTTCGTAGCGAAGTAGGTCGTGTGCTTAAATTTTTTCAACTTTCGTAGGATGGTCGCATGACAGATAAATCAAACCCAAAACCGAACCAAAAAGTGAAACCGAACAAAGCGGACGAATTGAAGGCGTTGTGGCCCGGTCAGTCCATTGAGTTATTAAAGTCACTGCATATCCTGACGCGAGACGGAGATCTCAATCAAGATTCACGTCGAAAACTAAAGCAAGTCCAGCATCTGGTTCAGCTCTTGACGCCGCAGCTAGAAGGGTTGAACACGATAGCGGATCTTGGGGCAGGAAAGTCTTACCTCGGGTTTATGCTTTACGATCTTTGGTTTCGCGATCATCCAGAGGCTCATCTCTATGCTGTCGAAAGCCGCGAGCCGCTGATCGAAACGTGTCGAAAGATAGCGAAGCTTTCGGGATTTGATCGAGCGACCTTTGTTGCCGACACGATATTGGGTTCATTAACCAATCCAGAACTTCCGACAGCGATTGATGCTGTTACGGCTCTTCATGCTTGCGATATGGCGACGGACGAGGCAATTGCATTCGGTCTAAAGAAGCAGGCGAAGTTCATTGCTCTTGTGCCATGCTGTCAGGCGGAGGTCGCAAGACTCCTCGAAGACGTCGAGCCGAGGAATTCGGTGGCGCCGGCACTGTGGCGTCACGGCATTCACAGACGAGAATTTGGTTCTCATCTCACGAATGTGATTCGCGCGCTGTTTTTAGAGTCTCACGGCTACAAGGTTCGCGTCACCGAGCTCGTCGGTTGGGAGCACTCGATGAAAAACGAGCTCATCACTGCGACCAAAATCCAACACGCAAACTCACAGGCCAAAGCACAACTCGAGGGCTTGCTTCGGGAATTTCCAGTCGCCATGAAACTTATGAATCTCACGAACTGAATTTAGGTGGGTTAGCGATTGCCCGTCGGCCGACCTGTGGGGCGCGTTCCATTTGCAGGTCCATTC
>JALHOI010000364.1 GCA_022843085.1 Pseudobdellovibrionaceae bacterium | reverse complement strand
CCTGTGAGACCGCAGTCCCCGTGTGGACCGCCGATGACGAATCGGCCCGTTGGGTTGATGTGAAATTTTGTTTTTGAGTCGAGCCACTGTGCAGGAATCGTCTTCCGAATAACTTCATTGATGACATAATCGCGAAGTTTCTCATTGGAAACGTCAGGCGTGTGTTGCGTTGAAACGACGACGGCATCGACGCGCTTCACTTTACCATCGACGTATTCGACAGTGACTTGGCTTTTTGCGTCGGGCCACAAGAAATCGACGGCCTTCGACTTTCGGGCCTTCGATAAGTTTCGCAAAATTTCGTGCGACATCGCAATCGACAGCGGCATGAGTTCCGGAGTTTCGTTCACGGCATATCCGAACATGAGGCCTTGATCGCCGGCGCCCTGCTCGCCGCCCTGGGCTGTCGCAGTATCAACCCCTGCTGCAATGTCGCGGCTTTGCGCACCGAGAGTCACCATGACAGCACAACTGTTACCGTCGAAGCCTTTTGCTCCGCTGTCATAGCCAATTTCAGTTACGACTTTGCGAACGACCTCTGCGATATTCACGTAGGCTGAAGTTGTCACCTCACCAGCAACGACCGCGACACCCGTCGTAATCAACGTTTCGCAGGCTACACGCGCCTTCGGATCTTGCGTCAGCATGGCATCGAGTACGGCGTCGCTGATTTGATCAGCGACTTTGTCAGGGTGACCTTCAGAAACAGATTCGCTGGTGAACAGGTAGTTTTTCATTCCCAACGTGGTATCAAGCAGCGACGAGACCGTCAACTCACCGTCATTTTGAAAAGCGGCCGCCGAGCATCTGCCCTTGCTCAGACTAGCCGGTTTTCTTGTAATCTCGCTTGAAATCGATTTCGAGAGCCGGCGTCAAGAGCCCCAGTTTTCCTTCAGCGGACTTTTCGGGCCGGCGTCGATTGATATCATGCTTGCGTCGGCGTTCTTTTGAAAGCTGCCTCTGTAGCTTATTAACGCACATCTCGGCACTTCGATAGAAGTCGTCAGAAACTGCGTTGGCCTTATACTTCCTTCGACCTTCGGTCATCGTAACCTCGACCGAACACTCATGGTGCACCATCGAGATGACGACTTGCACGTCCATCGGGTTCAATTCGAACCGACCGAGCTTCTCAAGCCGATCCGAAAGATGAGTCATCAGAGCCTCGGACGTATCGATGCTGCGAAACGCAAAGCCAACCTTCATTGGAACGAATCCTTTCATGAGAGAATTGCGCGGCCGCTTCGAGATGAAAGCCGCGTTTTTAACCCATCGGTTTTGCCGAGACAAAACTCGACCGAGATCTAGCTTTAGCAATCTGATTCTCAGAATGAGACGAGATCAGGCAGGCAAAATGCCCTTTGTTGCCGGCGGGGACGGCCCAAGTGGTCAGGCCTCAGCGAGCGGTCGACGATACGGCTGTCTCGCGAACGACAACGACCTTGATTTGACCCGGGTACTGACACTCTTCTTCGATTTTATCAGCGATTTGACGACACAGAACGAGGGCCTTGCGGTCGTCGACTCTTCTCGAATCGACTACAATTCGAACTTCACGGCCGGCGTTAAAGATCAGCGTTTTCATGACGCCGGGGAATCCCTCGGCGATCGCGGATAAAACTTCGATTTTAGCGTTATAAACGCTGACCGTCGAGCGCCGTGCGCCAGGGCGCGCGCCCGAAATCGCGTCGGCCGCGATCACAAGGTAACAGAGGTCTGTCGAAGGTTGTTCTTCGTAGTGATGTGACTTCACCGCGTGAACAATCTCTGGTCTCTCACCGTGCTGCGAGATGAATTCTGCACCGATCACGGCGTGACCGCCTTCGATCGCATGGTCCATCGATTTACCAACGTCATGAAGAAGGCCCGCGCGTTTCGCCGAGTGTCTGTCGAGACCGAGCTCAGAGGCAAAAATACCGCAGAGCCAACCGACTTCTGCTACGTGGAAATGCTGGTTTTGCGCAAAACTGTAACGGTATCGCAATTGCCCGAGGCGCCGTTTGATTTCGGGATTCAGATCTCGCGCGCCAAGTTCGGCCGCAATCTTGTTTCCATCGTTATCGATTCGGCGAGCGACCTCACCACTCGTTTTTTCAAACAGCCGGCGGACGGTATCGACGTTCGGCGACTTTTCGTGCAGCAACTTTTCAAGCGTCCGTGTCGTCACTTCGCGCGCGACGGGGTCATAACTCTCAAGTTTGAATGTGTCTTTTTCGGTGATGGTTAAGGCGACGCCGGTCAACCGTTCGAGCTCGCGAATGTTCTCGTCGTTCTCACCGACCATTCGCTTCTTCACATCGGGGTTCGGGATCTCAACGATTCCAATTCCGCGCTCGGTCGGAGCTTGACGAGGAGACCGGTTCAAAACCGTGTGGAGCATGTGTTTCGCGATCTGTTCGGCATTGGCCTTCGCCTCATCTTCTATCGCAGCACCTTTGCGAGAAGCCTCGATATTTGCGTCAGCTAAAGCCTTGTCGACGAGTTCACTTTTCAGCGCTGCGACGTCGAGATCCGAGACTTCCATCAGACGATCGCGTAAATCCGAACGAATCTTGAAATTCGCATCTTTCATTTCGTGCAGCTTTTTTTCTCGCTCGCGAACGATTTTTTCGGCAGCGACAAGCGCGTCTTGACTCTCGTCGACTTCTCTTCGATCGCCGTTGTACTCGCGGTCGAGACGGCTTCGCTTGGTTCGCACTCGCTCGTCGAGATCTTTGACTCGCGCTTCGAGGTCAGACAGCTCTTTTTCGAAACGCGACCAAACAGCGTCGGTCACCTCTTCAGCCTCAAGAGCGGATTCTTCTTTCAAACTTTCGGCGCGGTCTTTGGCTTCGCCGAGAAGCGCTTCAGCTTCGGCCTGAGCTTCGCGAAGAAGACTTTTTTTCTGTAGCCGCGAGACCAAGATCACGCTGAGGATTCCCGTGAGAAGTCCTGCACCAGCTGTTACAATCCAAGCGGCTAAATTAGATCCCGACATGGGATCAGAAATACTTCTTTCTTCGACTCGACGGCAGGATTTTAAGACTCTCACGGTACTTCGCTACGGTGCGTCGCGCGATGTTAATCCCGTCTTTCTTCAACAACTCGACAATTTGCTGATCAGAAAGCGGATCTTTCGTATTCTCGGCGACGATCAACTCTTTAATCTTCACCTTCACCGACTCGCTCGCAAGCGCTTCGCCATCGTCTGTTCTGATCCCAGAATTAAAGAAGTGCTTAAGCTCGAAGATGCCTTGAGGCGTGTGCATGTACTTCGATGTTGTGACGCGACTTACGGTCGATTCGTGCATGCCGATGTCATCCGCGACATCGCGCAAGATCATCGGACGCAAAAACGATGGGCCTTTGTCAAAGAACTCTCGTTGGCGCTTCACGATTGATTCCGAGACCTTGTAGATGGTGCGTTGGCGTTGATGAATCGATTTAATTAACCACACCGCGCTCTGAAGCTTTTTTGTAACGAAATCTTTCGTCTCACCTTGCTGACCTTTACCCGCAAGCAGGTTGCGGTAAAAGTTAGAGATACGAAGTCGCGGCAAACCATCTTCGTTCAGCGAAACCACATAGTCGTCGCCGACTTTGTAAACATACACATCTGGAGTGACGTATTGGGTTTCTGGAACTACGAACGCAAGACCTGGCTTGGGATTCATCGTGTAAATGATTTTGCACATTTCGACGA
>JALHOI010000363.1 GCA_022843085.1 Pseudobdellovibrionaceae bacterium | reverse complement strand
AATCAAGAAACTGAAAATGATGTCGCCGATGTCGGCCGAAGCAACGGTTGTTCGCAACTACATCGATTGGATGCTGGGACTTCCGTGGCAGAGCTATTCGGCCGACAAGCACGACATTGTCGAAGCTGAAGCGATTCTCGACGACGATCACTGGGGCCTTGAGAAAGTAAAAGAGCGCATTCTCGAACATCTTGCGGTCACGGCGATTGCTCCGAACATGCGGGGTCCGATTCTTTGCCTTGTCGGCCCCCCCGGCGTCGGTAAAACGTCGCTCGCGAGGTCGATTGCGAAGTCGCTGGGTCGGTCGTTTGCGCGGATCTCGCTGGGTGGCGTGCGTGACGAAGCTGAGATTCGTGGTCATCGTAAAACGTACGTAGGTGCAATGCCGGGTAAAATTCTTCAAGCCTTCCGCAAGACCGAGTTTGGCAACCCGCTGATCTTGCTCGACGAAATCGACAAGATGTCGAGCGACTTCCGCGGCGATCCGTCGTCGGCGCTTCTCGAGGTGCTTGATCCAGAACAGAACGCGACCTTCAACGATCACTATCTTGAAGTTGATTACGATCTGTCGAAGACGATGTTTGTCACAACGGCGAACTCGCTCTACACGATTCCGAGACCCTTATTGGATCGTATGGAGATCATCTCGATCGAAGGGTACATCGAAAACGAGAAGTACCACATCGCGCAGAAGTACTTGGTACCGAAGCAACTCGAGATGCACGGCTTGAGCGAGTATAAAGTGACGTTTGCCGAACAAACCGTTCGACACTTGATACAGTTCTACACGCGTGAATCGGGCGTTCGAAATCTTGAGCGCCAGGTCGCGAATCTTTGCCGTAAGGTGGCAACGGTTCTGATCAAAGAGCGCGCCATGATGGATTCAAAAGCGGGCGGAGCGAAAAAAGAGAAAGTCGCGACGAAACAAATTCCGAAGTCGTTCGCAAAAGGCTTCATCGTCACGCCGAAGAAATTGATCGAGCTCCTGGGGCCTCATAAATATCGTCACGGAAAGATCGAGCTTGAAAATGAGATCGGCCTAACAAACGGAATGGCCTACACCGAAGTCGGCGGAGATCTTCTGCCGATCGAGGTGACGGTTGTTCCAGGCCGCGGCAAGTTCACGGTGACTGGGCAGCTGGGCGACGTCATGAAAGAATCATGTTCGGCGGCGATGAGTTACGTGCGGTCGCGCGGACCATTGTTTGGTCTCGATAAAGATTACTTCGCGAACATCGATGTGCACATTCACGTTCCCGAAGGCGCAATTCCGAAAGATGGACCATCGGCAGGTTGTGCGATCACGACGTCGATTGTTTCGGCGGTCTTAAGAATTCCGGTCAAACGTACGGTCGCGATGACCGGTGAGGTGACTCTGCGCGGTCGTGTTTTGGGAATCGGCGGTTTGAAAGAGAAGACGCTGGCCGCTCACCGCGGTGGCATTCGAACGATCATCTGCCCGAAAGAGAACGAGAAAGACATCAAAGACATCCCGAAGGAAGTCTTAAAGGAACTTAAAATCATTCTCGTCGATCATGTCGATCAAGTCTTGGTCAACACGCTCGACATCAAGAATGCCAAAGAGATCTTTAAAAATCGTCCCGAGCGCGGAACTGGTATCAAGCCGAACTTTCTCGGACACGAACTTCCAGCGACGCACTAGAGGTTCAGCATTTCGCACGGAACTTTGAGGTGCGCCTCGCTTGAGGCGTGGATCTTAATAAGAAAAACGGCTCCTCGCGGAGCCGTTTTTTTTGGATCTGTCGGAGCTATTTTTTTGGCGTAATTGGCTTGGGATTCAGCATGTAGCTCTGCATGTAATGACCGCTTCCGCCTGGGTATCTAAAAATGTTCTTCCCGTGCGAGCTTTTATCACTCGTGATCAGTATATCTTTGCGCTCGTGATCGGCTGGTGTGCCGTATGAAAACCAGTTTTGGGTCACCGCGTAGCCTCGGACTTCAGCAGCTTTTGAGCTAACGAAGCCAGTTACGCGGCGATGTTCAAGTATAATCTCTTGTACGGTCTGCATGTCGGTCGCCCATCCAACGTAAACCTCGTAGAAGTCTTGACCAGCGCTGACCACTTCAAGATCCACCGGGAAGGCGAAGCCGATAGACTGAATAGCCACTGCCTCATGCCTGTCTAGAATCGAAGGATGCAAATACAGTTTTTGTTTGAAGGCTTCGGTTCCGGAAAGCTGATTTACGACAAACTCTTTCACGACGCCCTGCGATTGAACTTTGACTGTCACTTTCAGCATGCGAGATTCACCAGGTACCGTCGTCAGTTCGACGTTGACGTCACAGATTCCGTTTACGAATCGGGGTATGTCGATCGCGCAGTTCTGCGGAATACGACCCAGCGTTTTTGCTCCGGCGAGAACCTGCGCTTGGCTTCCGAGTTCAACTTCGAGTGGTGGTTGTTCGCGGGAAGACGAGTTTCCTCCGCCTGAATCCGACGGATGCGGAGCCTCGGGGTCGGCTGTAAAAAAGCGTGGATCAAACGAGTTGCGATAAAGCTCGAGGAAAACTTCACGCTGGCTGGTGATGTGAATCGCGTTGTTCATCATCCACGCCGTCATCGAACGAATGCGCTCGTAGTCGAGTTTCTCGAGTTTGCGGCGAGGTTCGGGTTCACCTAAAATCAACGTAATGTTCACGCTGCCACATCCTCTTGGATCTTCGCTTAGAAGTCGGCAGACTTCTTCAGCCGGCATAAATCGAATCAGATAAAGCGCGACCATCATCTCGTGCATCTGCAGTGTTGCGCGGTCGAGGTCTGAATTGTTCCTCTTCGGATCTGGGTCCGTCGACATGTTGTAGAGCGTCTCGTCAATCCAAATTGACTTGTCGCTCTGAAGCGCCAGCTGCTGAATCGGATCTTTTATGAACTCGACGCCCAAAGTGCTCTTCTCGATTTGCTCGAGCGAGATTGGCGCGATGAACCATCGTTTCAGCCGCGCTAGTGTTGACAGCAAATTGTTAGCATCGACGTTCCTAAGCTTGGGAAGGGAATTTAAGTGCTTCTCGATGGGCTCGATGTGGGCGACCCATTCGCGTGTTTTGCGAATGTCGGGAACGGCGTACTTTTCGAAGACCTTGTTGTTGATGCCGTCGCCGCCAGCGCTGTCGCCGGTGCCCTGGCCTCCCAGAGTACCCGATGTAGGTGGGCCCGCGGGCGCCGCCGGACCGCCCGAATTTGGCTGACATGCGACAAAGATTTGCGCAGCCACGAGCAGGCTTAAAGATACGCCAATCATTTGTGATATCGATCGCTTAGGTAATTTCACGTCGGCTCTTTCTGAAAGGGTCGTAGCTCTGCTGTCAGAGAGGGGAGCAAGTTTGGTGCTGATCGAAGGATTCTTTTTCATCTTGGGTCTCGTTTCTCAAAAGTGGGGTTGTTGAGGACAGGACCCAATCTAAACGCGTTGAGTCAAAAGATCCTTCATTGATTTGCAAAATACAAACGAGTTTCTTTGCAATATGCGAAGATAATACTCATGGCGACGCCAAACTCGATCTACTCGTTTACCAGCTTCTCAGACTTCCTCCGGGCTTGGATCGCTCAGAGGCCGAAGGGTGGGCGAGGCGAAATGGCCAAGATGGCTGCGGCCGCAGGAGTTTCGCCAGCCCTGTTCAGCCAGATTATGTCGGGCGATCGCCAGTTCACCCCTGAGGGCGGTCTGC
>JALHOI010000362.1 GCA_022843085.1 Pseudobdellovibrionaceae bacterium | reverse complement strand
CGATATCATACCAACTGTTGAGCCCATCGAAGAACCCTGTTTCGGCGCCTTGAGTCGCGACTCGGTGAGCTCTCGCCTGGTTGAGCGGATGAAAATAGCTGAGTAACGCCTCTCGAGCGAAGTCTTGCGACCAAGGCGAGATCGCGTCGGGTTCTGCAACATAATGGTTCGATAACTTTTGTACCGACTTCGCCCAATCGTTTGGGCGCAACTGATGACCGAGTTCTCTCAAAAGCGCAGATTCAATTTCAGCAAGAAATGTCGGGGTTGAAAAAGGCGGCGTCATGGGTTTTCTTCTAGCACAAAGCCAAGTTAATGTGAGCTTTTGAAACTAGGAGGCCTCAGTTGGCGCAAAAAGCGGTAAAAAAAGCGGTAAAAAAAGCGGTAGCGAAAACAAAGACTGCTGCGGCCAAGCCATCAAACACCATTAAAAAGACGACTCAAAAGACGAAAGTAACGGCTAAGGCAGTTAAAGGCGATGCCTCGGTGAATCCGGCCGCGACACGTGTTGGTCAAAAGGTGCCCTCATTCGCGATCTTAAGTACGGGAGGGGGAACTGTGAACCTCGCGGCGCTTAAGAATAGGAAAGTCGTTCTCTATTTCTATCCTAAGGACAGCACACCCGGTTGTACGCTCGAAGGTTACGACTTTAAACGGCTTGAGCGTGAGTTTGCGGCAGCCGGTGCTGTGATTTTTGGAGTTTCAAAAGATTCATTAAGAAGTCACGAGACCTTCAAAAAGAAGTGCGGGTTTCCGTTTGAGCTTCTTGTCGACGACGAAGAAAAGCTTTGTCGCGCGTTTGATGTCATTCAAATGAAAAGCCTTTACGGTCGTGAGTATTTGGGAATCGAACGATCGACCTTCGTCATCGATGAGCGCGGCGTAGTTGCTCAAGAGTGGCGCAAAGTTAAGGTCAATGGACATGCCGAAGAGGTGCTTCAAGCCGTGAGGAAAATTTGAGTGCGAGTGTTCGACATCAGCCCGACGTTAAGTTCGCGTACGGCAGTTTTTCCGGGAGACGTCAGCTTTCGCCGAGACGTTTCGATGGGTTTTGAACTCGGGCATCACCTTGGCTTAAGCTCGATAACGTCGACACTTCACATCGGTGCTCACGCCGATTCGCCAGCTCATTACTCGGCCCAGGGCGAGGGAATCGATCGGAGAAGTCTTGAATACTATATTGGTCCTGTTTTTCTAGCCCGTACTGACCCGGATTGCGAATCGGCGCTGGGTCGGCGTATCGGTTTTAAAGATCTCTCGGCCTTTTCTAGAGAGTGGATTGAATCAAACCCGCCGCGAGGCTTTCGTTTTATCCTGAGCACGGGCACGTTTCCCAACCCAGATATCTGGAATTCGAATTTTTCCAGCTATGATCCTGCACTGATCGAACGTTTGGCCGAAATCGGTGTCATCACGATCGGCATCGATACGCCGTCGATTGATCCCGAGACTTCGAAAGAGCTTGAATCTCACCAGACCATCGCGAAACTGAATCTTGCAGTGCTGGAAGGTCTTTGCCTCGGCGGTGTACCTGAAGGAACTTACACTCTCATGGCGCCACCGCTAAAAATCGAAGGTGGAGACGCCGGCCCAGTTCGCGCGCTGCTTTTTGACGGGCATCTGACTGAAAAAAACTTTGGGGAAGCCGCTAACTTCACGTGGATCGAATGCGAACCGAAACCGAAACTTTAAAACGGGCCGTCGATGCTGTTGACCTCAACCATTGGCTCTTGGTTTTTCCGATTCCGAAAAAGAAAGAACCGAAGTCGCTGTGGCACTGCTTGCATCCAAAGTCAGTCATGCGGTGGGAATGGAGTGAGTCGGGCGATGATAAAGTCGTTCGGCTCTGGCACCTGCGACGACGGTTGGCAGAAAGTCACCGGGTTGTTTATTCGAAGTGGTACCGCGGCCGTGCCACTTTATTTTCAGAGGATCTGTTTAAAAAGCTCTGGGTCTATTTTGAATCCGACCGCGCTCGGATTCAAGGAGAAGGTCGTGAAATTGTCGAACTTCTCGAGATGGAATCACCACTTTCGACAAAACAGATAAAACGTGGCGCGGATCTCGTCGGCAAAGATAACGAAAAGCGCTACACCGCTAGCATGAAAGAGCTGTGGCGAACTTTCGCAATCGTGGGTGTCGGTGAGATTGATGACGGCGCTTTTCCGAGCCTGGCGCATGCTGCGACAGCGGTTATCTTTGAAGAGCTATGCCGTGAGGCCAGCCGCGACCAAACCTTTGAAAGCGCGCGCCGGTGGCTTGACGAAAATATCACGGACAAAACTTTTCGGCGAATGCTTGGGCCTGAGCTTAAGGGTGAAAACCCAGGCGACGGGTAAGTGCCTCGGGTAGCTTGGGCAGACTCGAGCGGGGAATCAGAAACGTCGCAAGATTGAAAAAGTCTCCGAACACGCGGTGAGTATCTGTCGCAGCTTTTAGGTATGAATGCCCCGATGATCCACCTGTCCCAATTTTTGAACCTAGCATTCGATGCGCCATCAAAGCGTGGCGATATCGCCAGGTTGTCATAAGCTCATCGATGTCCTGAAGTCGTGTCAGAAGTTGAAACGGTAGATTAAAGGCGGGCTGGTCTCGGTAAAGTAAAATCAAGAGCGCCGCCTGAACCGCTTTATGTTGAAGACGAAAAGTGCCACTGTCTTGAAGTTCTTTGTACCGATCAGCATCAAACAGCGATTCGAAAACCCGTTCTGTATCGCCAATTTGCTTTAGCCCGCGCTCACGGTCTTCATCTGATTTTGCGAAACGCAGAACCGTTTGTTTGTCTTCAGAAAGCATCGCGTGTACGGCCTCGCGGTATTCGGTTCCAAAATCGTAACCGTCGATCTGAAGAAATGGAGTTCTTGCCAGCCATGCGTCGACCGAATCAAAGAGCGAGGGATCCTTCTCGCTTTTAAGTAGGACCTCGGCCTCTTTCGGGCTCACGCTCGCGTGGTAAGGTTGGGCATTGTATTTCAGCCGTGTCGAAGCTTTTAGCCCAAGCCGATTTTCAATGAGGCGCCACTGCGTCGATTGAAACCCGCTGGCGGGGTAAAGCATATTTCGGAAATCGAGAAAATCGAGTGGGGTCATCGTCTCAAGCACAGAGACCTGATCGACAAGAAGGCGCTGAATTTCAACAATTCTTGAAAGTCGACCGACGACGGTGCCCATGTCTTCTTCGCGAACAAGATCACGAGCGAACATCGCAAGAATTGAATTTATCTCGTGCAAGATCTGACGAAACCAAAGTTCGTAGGTCTGGTGAACGATGATGAAAAGCATTTCTTCATGGGCTTCTTCGCCGAATTCAGCGCTTCGAGTCTTTTGAAGTTCAAGAAGTGGAGAAGTTTTGAGATAATCCGAATATGATATCGGCGGATAGGGTTTTGAGCGCTTCGCATCTGACACGCTGATCTCCTGACTTGAAAAGCCTGACTTAAAATGCCTGTTTTAAAATGCCTGTTTTAAAATGCCTGTTTTAAAATGCCTGTTTTAAAATGATAGACCGCGCTTCTTTAACTCGGCCTTAACCGCATCGACGGCTTCCTTCTTCTTTTGATCGATAACTTTGCCAGCTTGGCTCTTCACGTTGTCTTTAAGCTTATTTGTTTCAAGAGCAACAGTCTTCTTCGCCATCTCAGCGACGGTCGCTTCGGCAATGCCTATGCTTGGCTCCTTCAGCGATCCTGTGATTCGAATC
>JALHOI010000361.1 GCA_022843085.1 Pseudobdellovibrionaceae bacterium | reverse complement strand
AGCGCCTTTGCGAAGTTATCGACGATTGGGAAGTTTGGGAAACGCGCGACATCTCGCCGGCCGCATGGGAAATCATCAAAAAAGAAAAGTTCCTGGGGATGATCATCCCGAAAAAATATGGCGGTCTCGAATTTTCAGCCCTGGCCCACTCGGAAGTAATTAAAAAGCTGTCGAGTCGATCGGTACCGGCCTGTATCAGCGTGATGGTTCCGAACTCGCTCGGCCCGGCCGAGCTGCTGAATCACTATGGAACTGAAGAACAAAAGCAACGCCTTCTACCGCGATTGGCTAGCGGCGAAGAAATTCCGTGCTTTGCGCTGACAGAACCGAACGCTGGTTCAGATGCAGGTTCTCTGACCTCTGACGGTGTGCTGTTTAAGGGTGAAGACGGAAAACTGTACATTCGCCTGAACTGGAACAAACGTTGGATTACGCTCGCCGCGATCTCGACAATTCTTGGCCTGGCCTTCCGCCTTCGCGACCCCCAAAATCTGTTGGGCAAAGGTGAGGACGTCGGTATCACATGCGCGTTGATTCCATCGAAAACTCCGGGTGTGGTGATCGGCAAGCGGCACGACCCGCTTGGTACGCCGTTTTACAACTGCCCCACACAGGGTAAAGACGTCGTCGTTTCGGTCGACACGATTGTTGGTGGAATTGAGGGGGCAGGCAAAGGCTGGCAAATGCTGATGGAGTGTCTCGCGGCCGGTCGCGGTGTTTCGTTGCCCGCGCAATCTGCAGGCGGCTCGGCACTGATTACTCGAGTTGTTAGCGCGCACGCTTCGATTCGAAAGCAGTTCGGTATGCCGATTGGAATGATGGAAGGGGTCGAAGAACCTCTCGCACGAATCGGCGGTTTCAACTACACGATCGAAGCGATGCGCAAGTACACCGTCGGCGCTCTCGACAAAGGCATCAAGCCGGCCGTAACTACGGCGATTGCAAAACTAAACG
This sequence comes from Pseudobdellovibrionaceae bacterium, assembly GCA_022843085.1. GTDB lineage: Bacteria > Bdellovibrionota > Bdellovibrionia > Bdellovibrionales > JAMPXM01. The sequence continues at coordinate 2,752 of JALHOI010000361.1, read as the reverse complement.
CGACCGAGATCGGCCGCAAGGTCATCAATGACGGTATGGACGTCATGGGTGGCGCCGGTATTTCGCTGGGGCCGAAGAACCTGTTGGGACACCTCTATATCGCCACGCCGATCGGTATCACCGTTGAGGGTGCGAACATCATGACCCGCACGCTGATCATCTTTGGTCAGGGCGCTATGCGCGCTCACCCGTTTGCTTACAAAGAAGTCGATGCGATCGGCCGCAAAGACCTCGTCGCTTTTGATGCCGCGTTTTGGGGTCACGTCGGGCACGTTGTTCGAAATCTCACTCGCGCGGTCGTACTGTCGTTCTCTCGCGGACTTTTCGCCGGTAGCCCCGTCAGCGGCTCGACGGCACGCTACTACCGAAAACTTTCGTGGGCATCGGCCTCGTTCGCAATCATGGCGGATATCGCCATGGGTTCACTGGGCGGCTCGCTAAAGTCGAAGCAAATGATTACCGGCCGATTCGCCGACATTCTTTCTTGGATGTACATGGGGACTTCGGTGCTACGTCGCTTTGAAGCTGAAGGCCGTCGCAAAGAGGATTTGCCGTTCGTTCACTATGCGATGAACCACGCCTTCTACGAAATTCAAAAAGCCTTCGATGGAATTTTCGCGAATCTTCCCGTTCCGGGTTTGGGTTGGTTCTTTAAATCCTTCGTTCGAATGTGGTCGAACTTGAATGCGCTCGCTGGCGAAAACAACGATCAACACGTTCACAAGATCGCGACGATGATTTTGGCCGATTCAGAACAACGAGTTCGTCACACTGAAGGTGTCTTCGTACCGAAGAATAATATCGAGCAGCTTGGCAAACTTGAAGAAACGTTCAAGATCGTTAAACGGGCTGAACAAATCGAAAAACGCATGCGTCAGGCCGTCAAAGCGAAAACGCTTCCCAAGGTCAAAGGCAAGGCGCTCATCGAGGCTGCGATGGCAAAAGGCGTTGTGACCAAAGATGAATACAACGACTTGATTCGTGCCGACGAGATGCGAAATGATGCAATTCAGGTCGATTCGTTCACGCAAGAAGAATTCGTGGGCCACAAATCGAAAGGCACGGCCCGCATCGCTGCAAGTTCGGGCCACGCGGGTACATCAGCGTCGGCCATCAAACGATAGAAATTTAGCTCTCTCTGCCGTTGCAGAGATCTCAAAGCCCTCGTCACTCGACGAGGGCTTTTTTTTGTCGAATCGGTGAAACGTCATACATAAATTTAACTTACACCGAGCGATTGTCGGCGTTCACTTAAGCCGTGGGGGAATTGAGATGGGTAACCGACACAATCAGTCGACTTTGTTTCGCGGTATCTACGAATTTGAAGATCCATCTGGCGTTCTTCTCGCCGCGAAAGTGCACTTGCGCTTGGAACAGAGATGGAGCAACAAAAACTAGAACTGAAGCAGGATCTTAAATTCGTGTTGGCATTTGTGAAAGTGCTTCTTGAGACCGAAGCACCCACCAGCAAGCTGCGAAGTCTTCTTCTGTCAGCCCACATCCACAGCCCCGAAAGCGTTGAACTTCTCGATTACATCGAGATCGTCGAAGCGAAGAATCTGCTTCGAAAAAGTGCCAACGACTCCGGTGAAGCGCTGCTGAAGAACGTGCTCAAGAGGGCGCCTGGCAACGCTCATGCTCATTTTATGCTCGGCGCGCACATGTTTTGGGTCGACAACGACACGATTCACGCCGTCTCGCACCTTGAGACAAGCGTTCGTCTTCATCCCGGTTTTTTACGGGCCTGGGGCTGTCTCGGCGCAATCTACAAGAAGCTTGGAAACGCGCCACTCTCAAGAATGGCATTTCAAAAATGTCTTGAGCTCGAAACAAATCCGTCCATGAGACAGTTTTTCGAATCTCAAGCGCAGTAAGGATCCCCTAGAAGCAGTCGCGCGGCAAATAGGCGGCGCTTCCGGCTTTGCCGTAGACCTTCCAATAGCTGGTATTGCCGGATTCTTCGACCCACAGCTTTCGCGATGCTTTCGATGTTCCCACCGTGTCGCCTGCTCCAGGAGCGGACTCGAGCGCACATTCTTTAGATGTTGTCGCATACTGGCCGCCGGCGAATTTTTCGATCGAGGCAACCTTTCGTTTTGTCGACTTCGAAGTCGTACTGACCGTATTCTTTTTCGACTTGCGACCAGCCATCTTTTTGTCTTTCTTCTTTATGGCTTTAGTCTTCACAACAGTCTTTTTCTTCGAAGACTTTTTAGCAGCGGCTTTTTTCTCTTTCTTCTTAGCCTTCACTGGGGCTGCGGCCGCGCTTTCCATCGCTGGAGAAGCGGCCATTGGATCAATCGACTCACCCATCTGGGCATCCATTTGAGCATCAACTTGGGTCTCGATCGGGGCCACGGTGTCGCTTCCAACGGGAGTATCCGAACTTGCGGTTGTAGACACCGGCGTCGACGCAAAGTCGCCGTCGCCTTCGTCGATGAATACGTCAGCACTACGGGCGGGTAGCGCTGCAGCGATCGCTAGGGCGAGCACGGAGAAAGAAAACCAACGCCAGAACGACTTCCCTAGGGTTTGCTCGAACGACATGACTTCAGGTTCATTTGCGGTGTTCTTCTTCATGAAAGCTCCTATGAAGAGCTATCGGTCGAAGAATGAAACGTGATGAGGTCTTGAACTTAGGGTGCGACGAAGGTCGAGGTCACATTTCTCATTTCGGGACGTCGACGTAAGAGAGACGACGAAGAATCGAGGACTGTCGAAATCTGACGTAAGCCGAGGGACGATCGACCCT
>JALHOI010000360.1:3334-3716 GCA_022843085.1 Pseudobdellovibrionaceae bacterium | reverse complement strand
AGCGACGCGACCGACGCCGTCAGGAAGAAGAAGCTGCCCGCGGTGTCGCTGAGTCGGAAGTCACGAAGCAGGTCGGGAAAAACAGGGCCGCGCGAATTGTCGATCAAGCCAAGCGCAAACAAACTGAGCCACGCGACCAGGACCGGCCAAAACCAAGATGCGAACGAAAAGCGATTTGCGAAACTTGGCAAAGGCGACCTCGGTACTTAGACGTCAGTATTTGCGAAAGCCTAGACCTAAGGTCTGCGCCGATTCAAGCGCGAACTAGCCTCGAGGTCGTCTCAAAAAGAGCCGCTAAGACTTCATGGCGGCGGCAAACACTTCATTTTTTGACGTTCTTATCGATCAGCTGATCGAAGACGTTCGGCGTGAATTCGAAGCG
>JALHOI010000360.1:0-3324 GCA_022843085.1 Pseudobdellovibrionaceae bacterium | reverse complement strand
GGGCCTGAGGATATGGTTTCGCGAATGATCGGTTACCGATCTCGTCAGACGGCCCCAGCGCCGACGCGACGGTCGGATGCTCGTTCGTTAGCTCCAAGCCCTCGATCAACGCTGGCGGCAGTCGCGGTCAAAGTTGCGCCTCATGAACGTGCACCATATCAACCCAAATTTGAAACAACCGCGACAGAAATTGCTTTTCAGCTCGTCACTCGAGCCGGTGCGCGGTTCTATTCTGATGATTTTGAAGGTGCAGGCTTTAAGCACGATGCACTGAAGCGCGAACGCCGACGGGTGCTTTTGACCCTTCACCCTGACCGCGTTCCTGAATCAGACCGCGCGAATGCGCACGAGCGATTTCTAGGAGCAGCCGAAGCCTTTACCGTACTCGCCGACGCAAGCCAAACCGGCCGTCGATCGACGGCGGCGTAAAAATAAAGTCAGCTACGTCTTCGCAAGTGGCCTCTGCAACAACGCGTAGAACCCACTCAACATTTGAAAACTTCTTCGAAGTTTTTGTAAAACTCGCCGTAGTCCAAGTTTGCCACCCGACAAATCTGTTCGCTGACTGATCGCTCGACGATTGCTCGCTCAACCACAGTTGATAAGAGGAGAACCGTCAAGTTTTTCGACACCCTTTTTAAATCGCGAGGAGACGGGGTTGTCGAGTCTCGCAACGTGCGTGAAACTTGCAAACTTGCCCACTAATGAAAGCATTTTTGTTAATTCCGCTAGTTCTTGTGACGTTTGCTTTTCAAGCGGGGCTTTCGGCCGAACCAAGCCTTGGTTGGCCAAGCTGGCTAAAAGTCGGCCGCATTTTACTTCTGCCGCAGGCGAACTCATTTAATCCGGTCACGACGAACGCGATTTTGATTCAGAATTTCAACCCATGGGGCGTCGATGGTCGTGCCGTTGTCGGCCACCTTCAGAACGACGGCGTCTTTACACCGTTCGAACAAGAAGTTGACCTCAGAAGAGTCGAGCTTGGTAGCCTCGCTGCGATTCAACTTCAAGTTTCCGGCATATCAGTTTCAATCGCAGAAAATCTTGAGACTTTGTTTACCAACCCCCGTGATCCTCGCTCGACCGAAGCCCGTGGCCCGGTCTCGATCAAAAGCTCGAGGCCAGCTTTTCAACTCGCGGCTCCTTCGGATCTCAGTCTTCCTTTAGCGCGGGTCGATGCGGGCCCAATCGGGCAAGTTCCCGTTGCCGGTCGCTTCTTCAAACTCGCGAGTCCGATTTTATTGGGCGATCAAGCTACCGACGTCCTTCATTTTGGCGACTACGTGACGTGGGATCGCGGTCGAGTCAAATTTGGAAAGCTCGGCCCGAATGGCTTATTTTTACCGGGTCTGGTACGAGACGAACCTTGGATTCGCCGGGGAACAACGACTTACATTGGCGGCGTTAGTACCCCACTATTTCTGATTTTTGATCGCAATACGAGACAAGGTAATTCGACTGACGTTCAAGTTGAAATCTTTGAGCAGCCGCAGAGCTGGCGAATTCAGAAAACCGAATTACAGAGATCGCAATTATCCGTGCTTGATATCAAGCGACGAATAGAACTGTACACGGTGGATGTGACGCCAAAACAACGACCTGAGAAAAACCTGTCAGCACAGTCCACCCGTCCTACCGATTCCGAACTCACAACGAGTCTTAGGCAGCCGGTGCGACAGCCACCTCATTTTCGCACAGCCGAGATTAATGGCGGCGTCATGATGTGCGAGCATCTCTTCGCCACGATGTAAACGCGCTGGGACCGCCGGCGCGGTACCTACATTGCCTCGCCGGGACCACCAGCGATGGCTATTGAATGCGTTTGTAACGGAACCGTTTAGGTTCGAGGGCTGCGTCTCCGAGGCGTTTTTTGCGATCCTCTTCGTAGTCTGTGAAGTTTCCGGTGTGGAAGTTCACGACGCCGTCGCCTTCAAAGGCCATGATGTGTGTGCAGATGCGGTCGAGAAACCAGCGATCGTGCGAAATCACAACCGCACAGCCACCGAATTCAAGCAGAGCCTCTTCAAGAGCACGCATTGTATTGACGTCAAGATCGTTGGTCGGCTCGTCGAGCAAAAGCAAGTTTCCGCCGGTCTGAAGCACCTTCGCCATTTGCACGCGATTGCGTTCTCCGCCCGAAAGATCGCCAACTTTCTTCTGCTGCGAATCGCCGCCGAAATTAAAGCGCGAAACGTAAGCACGCGACGGCATTTCTTTCGATCCGACCATCATCAAATCTTGGCCACCGGTGATCTCTTCGAAAACAGTTTTGCCCGGGTTTAAATTGTCGCGAGACTGATCGACATACGCGAGCTTCACAGTCGAACCGACTTTAAATTCACCCGAATCTGGCTTTTCTTGACCGGTGATCATTCTAAAGAGCGTCGTTTTACCCGCACCGTTCGGCCCGATAATGCCGACGATGCCACCTTTTGGAAGTGAGAACGAAAGATTATCGATGAGGACTTTATCTCCATAGGACTTTGAAATCCCCGTAGCCTCGACGACCACATCACCGAGGCGAGGGCCTGGCGGAATATAAATTTGCAGATCAGCCAGTTTTTCGGGCGTCGGCTCTTTCAACAAATTTTCGTAGTTCGAAATTCGGGCTTTTGATTTGGCCTGACGCGCACGCGGACTCATTCGAACCCACTCGAGCTCCTTTTCAAGATTCTTCGCGCGTTTCTCTTGGGCTTTTTCTTCGCCCGCTTGCCGAGCTTCTTTCTGCTCAAGCCACGTGGTGTAGTTGCCTTTCCACGGAATTCCCTCACCGCGATCGAGTTCCAGAATCCAACCGGCCACATTGTCAAGGAAGTAGCGATCGTGCGTGACCGCTATGACAGTACCAGGAAATTCAGCGAGGAATCTTTCAAGCCAGGCCACCGACTCGGCATCCAAATGGTTCGTTGGTTCGTCCATCAGCAAAATATCGGGATTCGACAAAAGCAATCGGCACAAAGCCACGCGGCGTTTTTCTCCACCCGACAGGTTCGTGACCGGCGAATCCCCGGGAGGACAGTTCAGGGCGTCCATCGCTTTTTGAAGTTTCTGATCGACCTCCCAACCATTCTGTTGCTCGATTTTTTCTTGGACGACGCCCTGCCGTTCGATCAGTTATTCCATCGCTTCTGGGGTCATATCTTCTGCGAACTTTTCCGAAATCTCGTTGAACTCTTTGAGGAGCAGTGGCAGTTCGCCAAGGCCGTCCATGACATTTTCTTTGACGGTTTTGGCGGCGTCGAGTTCAGGCTCCTGCTTGAGATAGCCAACCTTAAATTCCCGCGCGGGAAACGCTTCGCCGACAAAGTTCTGGTCGACACCCGC
>JALHOI010000359.1 GCA_022843085.1 Pseudobdellovibrionaceae bacterium | reverse complement strand
CTAAGTTTCCGATAAATTTATTGTGACTGTTGAATTGCGCAAACCAAAAATCGGCGAGACCGTCGGGCAATACAAAATTTTGTCGAAGCTTGGCAGCGGCGGTATGGGCGACGTCTACTTGTGTGACGACGCGGCCCTATCTCGTCAGGTTGCGGTCAAAATCATGCACGCGTTTGATTCATCCGACACCGATATCATCAGTCGATTTAATCTCGAGGGTAAGGCGCTTGCGAAGCTGACGCATCCGAACATCGTGTCGGTTTTTGGCCTCGGAGAAGACAAAGGTTTTCTCTACATCGCGATGGAATATGTTGCGGGCAGGTCGCTTTACCAACTCTCGAGAGAACGAAGTCTTACAATTCGCGAGATGATTGATATTTTTTCTGATATCGCGGCGGGCCTTGATCATGCCCACAGCCACGGAATCATACACCGAGATATCAAGCCTGCAAATATCTTAGTCGACATGGCAGGTCGAGCAAAGATCATCGATTTCGGTATCGCGAAAGTCATCGGTGGAAGTCCGACTGGGCCTGAGGGTATCAAGACGAAAACCGGCGCTGTGATTGGAACACTGAACTACATCGCTCCCGAGTTGTTTCGAGGCGTGCCACCGAGTCCGTCGTCAGACATCTATGCACTTGGTTTGATGTTCGCCGAAATGCTGACAGGACGAACGCCATTTAAGGGCGAGTCGCAATTTGCGACGATGGAACTCATCCGCGACGGCAAGCTTGAAATTCCTGAAAACCTAAAAGCACTCTTGCCAGAAGAAACTTGGACCATCCTTTACAAAATTGTAAGTCGCGAGCCCGAAGAACGGCCGGCGAGTTGCGTGGCCGCGGCGAAGCTTCTGAAGGCGATTCCATTTCCAAATTTGCCGAACTACTTCAATTCTGAGTTGGTTTCTATTCGCATCGATAACGTCGAGGAACTTCAAGATATGCTTGAAGCCGAGTCTGTGGATCCCGCCGAGTGGCAATTTGTTTTGGCGCTTGCGGTTCGAACGCAGGCCGCGCAGCGATCTGGTCAGGCGGGCGAAGACACGACACGATTAATCGAAAGAACTGGAATTTCGATTCCCGCCGAAATCTTTCGAACTTCGCTTGAGCATTACAAAAAAGATCTAGATTCAATTTTGACAATGAGACGTTCTGAGGCCTTATCAAGCCTGACGCCGCCGATTGTGGCGCAGCAGTTTACGCCGCGCACTTCATCGGTCGAAGTCGCTTCAATCGGGAAACCCGCGCCCACCGACGTCAGGCTCGCGGTACACGAAGAACCGAAATCGGCTGGAATTTCGTGGTTAACAATCGGTATCGTAGGTGCCGCACTGGCGGGTGCTGCGATTTTTCTTCCGAACTTTTTGAAGACACGCGACGTGCCGCCGCAATCGACGACTCAGTTACAACCAGCTCGACGAAATCTGGGTACAGCAGTTTCGGCCCCGGTTCCTGTCACAGCACCAGTCGCGGCCGAGCCGCCGCCGGCTCGTTCAGGTTTTGCAATGGTGATTGAACCGTCAGTCGATGTTTGGCCGCCAATTGATTATGTCGCACCGACGGTGGGCACCGTTCGCACTTTCAAATGGAAGGTCCGTTCGACTCGAAACGGCGAATCGACCTTCGTTGAGCAACGGACTTTCGAAGGCGACGACGACGGACTTGAAAAATACAGAGTCGAGAGACTTCGGCGAAATCTTAAAGGGCCGGGTGTTGTCGCTGAACCTGCCGGCACCGAGTGGTACCTGTCGACCTTCGCGGCGCTTCCACGAAAGACGCTTCAGTCGGTCGTATTCGGTTCAGTCGGGGGCTCGGCCATTGGTCAACCTGCAGCGATTTTTCCGCTTCGCAAGGGCAAAGAAGTACAATTTGAATTGAGCTTTAAATCGACCGAACCCGTCGGTTGGATTCCAGTTGTGAATCTCTCGACCGGATTTGTTGTCGACTTTCGCGCTGCCTGCTCGATTCGCGACAAAGTGAATCTGACCGTAAACGGCAAAGACCACGAACTCGTCAAAATCGATTGTTACACTAAGTCTGACACGACGGAAATTTCAGATGTGATCTACTGGAGTGCCGAACTTGGCACGGCCGTTCGGCATGACCGTCGAGCGAACGCGACAATTGGCGGAACGATCACCGAGGTCTCGATGACAGGTGAACTTGTCGATAATGTCGGAGATGTGATTCGTTCACCGGCTCGAACCAACTAAAATTCAAAAATCAGATTGGAAGCCGCCGACGCGAGATTCCGCTAAGGGATGCTGCCGTCGCGATGTCGACCAACTGAAACGCGAGCTGAAACATCGGTACCGGTCAAAGGTCGATCGGTGATGGTCACATGCGCTCTCATCGAAACGTCAGACGAGGTCGCAATCGTATTTCCCGGCGAGATCTTGATTGCGGATTGACCCTCAAAAGGAACGATCGGACCGCCAACGTTCGGTCGCGCGACTCGCACGAGGTCTTCAAGCGCTTTTCCGCAACCGGTCAGCGTTGCCAATAGACCTGCTGCACTCAGGGTCGCACGTGCAACAGAATAAGCAGACCTAAGTTTTTGTGTCATACCTTTAGTATCGGGTGCGACCGAGAAAACTCGACGATTAATTCCGCTCGAGTCTCAACGCGAGACGCCAAACGACTTGAAATGATGACGAAGTCATTCACTCAGGCTCGGTACTGGCGCTACTCTTTTTATCTGAAGAGAGGGCTTTAATATGAGAGCGGAACCCGCGCGTTTTAGGACAGTCTCAATTTGGATCATATCACTCGGTGCGGTGTTCGGTTCAGCGATCGGCTGCTCGCGCGACAAGCTCGAGTCTGATCTGCAGCAGCAGAGCTACGCCGTCGGATTCAAACTTGGTCAGCAGCTTCAACCTGTTAAAAATGATATTGATCCCGACGTTGTTGCTCGCGGTCTGAAAGATGGTATCAGTGGAACATCGAAGCTTGATGATCAAGCCGTCAGCCGCCAGATGGTGGCTCTTCAGCAAAAACAGCGATCGAATGATGACCAGCTTGCAAAAGAAAATCTTGCGAAGTCACTACAGTACATTGCAGATGTAAGTAAAAAGCCAAATGTAAAGCTGATCGAAGATGGTTTAGTCATTGAAGAAATCAACCCGGGATCAGGAAGTCGGAAAGCGCTGAAAGACGACGATCTCTTACAGATTCGTTACCGCGGTAAACGAATTGATGGTTCGGTTTTCGATGACGCCTCGGCACCGAGCGGTGTGACCGTAAAGTTTCAAAATTTGCTGTTACCCGGCCTTAAGAAGGCGATTCAGAGAATGCCGGTCGGTGCAGAATGGGTTCTACACTTGGCCCCGAGCCAAGGTTATGGTGATGCTGCACGACCCGGCGTTGCTCGCCAATCGGCACTCGTCTATGAGTTAACGTTTATCGGCGTACGATCGAAAAAATAGCAAGGTGAAGTTCGTCGCGTGGCTCACAGTTGGACTTCTGCTAGGCCCATCGGTCTTGAGGATCGCGCAGCCTGAGTGGTTCGAGATGCTTTCATTTGTCGCGGGCGGCCTGTTTATGTTTTTCGCAGGCCTCGAACTTCGTTTCCTAAGTCTTCAAGCCGACGCAAAATTTCTATCAGTTGGTTTTCTCGGCGCCTTCTGCGTTCCATTTTTCATCGGTTACGTCGCATTTAATCAGAATGTTTTTCTTGCACTCGCCCTAAGTATCTCTGCGATACCTGTCGCGATTCAAATTCTA
>JALHOI010000358.1 GCA_022843085.1 Pseudobdellovibrionaceae bacterium | reverse complement strand
GTACTTCTTCTAGCTTCGGTCCAAATTTCCAGACGGCTCGACCCCGGATGTGCGGGTTGATTTCAAATGCGCGCTTCGTACCAAGAGCCGAGACACTTGAAACCTGGTTTGGCATCGGAAAGCACAGGACTCCTGGCAAATTCGATTTAACGGTCTGGTCAAAACTTGAAGCGTCGGGCTTCTGGGTTGCGACGATGAGGTGAACACCTGCCGCTCGACCTTGACGCGCGATTCGATTTACCGCGGACCGCGCTAGGCTCTGCGATTCTTTGTCGACGTCGGGATCTCGCGAATAGAGTTGAGCGATCTCATCAACGATGATGAATGTCCGACAGATGTCGTCGGGTCGCTTCTCATTTAAATCAAATGTACGCCCAACCTGTTTCTTCAGGTAATCGTCCAGATTCGAGACTCCCGCTGCCGACAAGCTTTTGAACCTCGATTCTAGGTTTGCACCTACCGCGCCGAGAAATTCGATGCTTCGCTTCGCACCATCAACGCACTCGATGTTGGCACCCAGATTTTTCGCGTGGTTTCGAATATCGGCCGACTCCATGCCTCCTTTGAAGTCGAGGAAAAATACCTTCGATTCAGGATTGTTCAGCGTCAATACAGTGGTTGCGACTTTCAGGAAGTTCGATTTTCCGCCACCCGTTTGACCAGCGACGAGAATATGGCCGACGTCTCGCATGTTGATATGGATCGCACCCTCGTGCGAATACCCAATGGGAATTTCGCCGTCGGCGAAAGCGCCCGGATTTTCAAGTACGACATTTCGTTCAAGATCCTTCATCGTATAAACGATCTCAATTTTGCTTTTGTCGTTTTCGTCTTGGAGAAATTTAACTACCGTCACATTTAGAACTGACTCCAATCTCAGGACTTCCTTTTCAAAGTCCGCCTTCGGAACGCCATGACAGAGAAGACGCAGCTTCCTAACGTAATCGTCGACTCGAACATCCTCGATCAGCGATGGAAACCGACCGTTGCATTTAAGATTTGCAGCTTGGAATGCGTCTTTGAGTCGATTGAGAAGACGGTTCCGCGCGCCGGCCCGAGAGACACCCCACAAAAACCAACCCGAAATGAGACTTGCGTAAGTAAGGAACAGGCGAAGCGAACCATTGAGACGAAACTTCAATCCAAATTTTTCGAGTGCCCAGACATCGAGTCGAAAATAAAACGCCAACGCTAACAGAAGACCGGCGTAGCACATCTTTGCTGGAACACGGTTGTTGAGAATACCAGACCCAATCTCTTCGACCGCAGTCCACAAGAACCTTCCAACGGACACTGCGATGTCGGCGAAATCGCGATTTTTTCTTTGAAACTCCATATTTATTTTCCCTCTTGTTTTGGTTCGTCGATGATTAGATAAAATTCAGTGCCGCGTTTTACTTCGATGATGTTGGGCGACAACTTTGTCGCTTCAATCAGCTCTTGGCTCTGGTCGAGGGCGGCTTTCGATGCGCCGGATAAAGCCGCGTCCCGCATCGATCTCTTTTCTGGAGCCCCCCATATGTTTGAGCCGCTGGTATTTGTTTGAAGCCCATCGGCCATTCCGCCCAAGACTCCGAAGCCGATGGCCATTCCCATTTTTCTTGATCGCGTTCCGACAAAAGCTCCCTTGAGTCCTAAGATTTTATCTTCGACGTCAAAGGCCTGGCCCAAAATTCGAAACGACTCGCCACTTGGAAAAATGGCCCGCTCGAACTGAACGAAAAGTCGCTCCGCTGTAGATTTACCTCGGCCGAACAGAGTCGTTCGCTCTGGTAAAATAATTTCGCCGTCGACCTTCAGTGCGGAAAGTAGCCGCGCTTTCACGATGCCGTTCGAAGCACCGCTTTCAAGAGCCGCCTTTGCCTCAGAGCCGACCGGGATCTGAGAGGCACGGCTCAAGTTAAACACGCGGATATTTCCTGTAACTCCGGTCGTCATTCGAGGTTGAGCAATTCGATTGATCGGTTCACGTCCGTTTAAAAAGGGAGGATCGACAATCGGCAAGTCTTGAACGATTCCGGGCACATTCATCTCCTGGCCGCGCGAGTCGCCCAATTCTCTTCTGCCCGAAAATAGGAAGTTAAAGACTCCGATCACGATTGCAATCGGAAGGGCCACGGCTTTCAAGGCGGCGGCGCTCACAGTCTCTTTCAATCCGTTCCAGGTACGAAAGTAGGCGGTCTGCCCCCAGCGAAACACGCGATCTTCGCGTTGAATAAAAACTTCCGCGGGGTTTTGGTTTTCAATCATGAAACTTCACCTCGTATTGCGAGTCCTTCGGATCTTTTACGATCAAGATATCGTCGCCCTGATTCTGGACGGTTATCAGATCAAACGCGCATCTGCGATTATCGAGATAAACGACGACATTCGTTCGGCCCGATGAGTGAAGCGCGCTCACAAGCAAATCATTTTTGATTTGCTTGAAATCAAAAATCGTCGCACCTGGTACGACTTCTTTAGGTCTAAATGGAAAGTTAATTGTCGTGATCTGGCCCCGAGCAACGCGGACGGCACGTGTTTGCTTGTCGTCGCACGGGATCGTTTTTTCCTTTTCGCTTCGAGCGAAAGCAGTTGCGACCAATACAACACAAAGCAGGTATGTGAATGGAAGTGCGTACTTCATCGGCGAACCTCCTTGGAATCAATTGCAACAGAGTCGTTCATCTTCAAACCGTAAGGATTGAGTTCCGTCGGTTCGGTCTCTTCGAATGTCACTTTGACGACGGTCTTAAGAGCCGATCGAATTTCGCCGATCGCTAGCACTCGATCAAAAGCAATTGTGGCGGCATCTTTTGTGACCGCAACCTTTCGGAACACCGTGTTTTGCGTGAGACCGCGCGATTTCATTTCTTTCTGCTCGTCTTCGCGAAGCTCCATTTGACGCTTTGAAATAAAAACGTCTGGGGCAGTGGCGACAGAGTCGAAGCGAGATTTGAGCATCAGCTTGAGCGCCTGTTCGACATCCTGCTCGGTTCGTTTAAGCGGAGTCATACGAACAATTTCTAGCCCGCGACTCGATCGCTCAACCACCGTTGGCTCCTTGTCGTGTAGAAAGAGCACGGCGAGCGACAGGAGCAGAACGGCCAGGATCAAAATCTTGACTACGGTACGAAGGAACCCATTTTCTTTTGAAAGCGAATCGACGGTCGATGAGAATTTCATCTCGATGTCTCCTTGAGTGAAAGTTGTTGAAACTACGTTTCGTTTCGGACGGGACTTGTGCCGCTTCGTTCGGCCCCACGCGATTTACCGGACTCTTCATTTGTCGGATTGACCGACTTCAGACCTCGTGAGACCCGCACGGTTGCGAGTCCCGTAATTCCAGTCGGAGTCATCGCAACAGTACCTAAAATCACGCCGCCCAATGCAGCCGCGCCCGAGTGCAGACCGCCGCGCAGAAGTTTTCCGACAATGAGCGGAGTGACGATCACAGAGAACGCGAGCAGAACGTTCAGCAAAATCGCAGTCAGAAAATCTATGTCGTAGTCCGGGCGGTTAATTTCAGAAAGTGCAAAACTCCATAGCAGAGCGGCCAAAACGCTCCATGTCACTTTCCAGCAAGACACTTCGATGAGTGCCTGAAACAGTCCCTTCGTAGCGTGCGCGGTCGACGGAAGCACGAAGGCCGCAATCAACTCATTGGTCACGAGATTTCCGGTGTCTATCGTATAGGGGCAGTCGAGGCTTGGCTCGCGTGCCTGACGCTCAAGGCAGGCGGCGTGCA
>JALHOI010000357.1 GCA_022843085.1 Pseudobdellovibrionaceae bacterium | reverse complement strand
CACGTCGGACAAAAAGTCGAGCTCAAGGGTTGGGCTTACAACTCTCGTTCAAGCGGCAAAGTGAAATTTCTCGAACTGCGCGACGGCACCGGAATGGTTTCTTGCGTGTATTACCGCGGCAGCGACGTGGGCCAATGCAGCGAAGACGCGTGGACCGAATTCGACAAAATGACGCAAGAATCGTCTGTCAAAGTAACGGGCATCGTGAAGGCGCACCCAAAGCACGCGGGCGTATTTGAACTCGGTGCCGAGTCGCTCGAAGTTTTATCGAAGGCCGAAGAGTATCCCATTACTCACAAAGAACACGGCACTGATTTCTTGATGGACAACCGCCACCTCTGGCTTCGCTCAAAACGCCAGGTCGCGATCATGCATGTGCGCCACGAGATCGTAAAGGCCGTGCGCGATTTTTTCGATGGCCGAGGTTTCACACTCACCGACGCGCCGATTTTTACTCCCAGCGCATGCGAAGGAACTTCGAATCTTTTCGAAACTCAGTACTTCGACGAAAAAGCTTACCTCTCACAATCGGGTCAGCTTTACATGGAGGCGACGGCCGCCGCCCTTGGCAAAGTCTATTGTTTTGGCCCGACGTTTCGCGCCGAGAAATCAAAAACTCGAAGACACCTCATCGAGTTCTGGATGGTCGAACCCGAAGTTGCGTTCAATGACCTTTACGACAACATGGAACTCGCCGAGCAGTTCATCGAATACATCGTGCAGAGAGTTTTGAAAAACCAACCGGATGCGCTAAAAGCCATCGAGCGCGACACCTCAAAACTCGAACCCGTCAAAGGTGCGTTTCCGCGACTGCATTACGACGAGGCGGCACTCGTCATCAAAAAAGAGAATCCAGATTTCATCATCGGCGATGATTTCGGCGCGCCCGACGAGACCATCATTTCTTCGAAATTCGACAAGCCCGTTTTCGTTCACCACTTTCCTTCAGCCATTAAAGCTTTTTACATGAAGGAAGATCCAAAAGAGCCCGGCAAGTCGATGAGCTGCGATTTGCTTGCGACCGAAGGTTATGGCGAAATCATCGGCGGCGGCCAACGCGAAGAGAGCCTCGAAACCATCAAACGCAAAATTAAAGAACACGATTTAAAAGAAAAAGATTTCGAGTGGTTTATGGATCTGCGTCGATACGGCTCGTTTCCGCACGCCGGTTTCGGCTTGGGTATCGAACGCGCCGTCGCGTGGATCTGCGGCCTGCCGCACATTCGTGAAACCATTCCGTTCCCACGGCTGTACGGCCGGCACTATCCGTAGCCAAAACTTAATTTTGAATTCAAGAATTTAGGAGCATGTCCCCATGGCAACAACACCGACAGTGAGCAACGGCGCAAAGCACGAGACGAAGCCTTCAAGCTTTGTCGCGAAGACAACGGAAGCGCGTGTCAGCGAACTCGAGAAATTGAACGAGGCGGCACTTGCGAGCGGCGGGCCCGAACGAATCGCGAAACACAAAGAGGGCGGAAGACTGACCGCGCGCGAGCGCCTCGATGTGCTTCTCGACCCCGGAAGCTTCGTCGAGATGGACCGCTTCGTCACACACCGCTCACAAAACTTCGGGATGGCTGACAAGCTGACTCCGGGCGATGGAGTCATCACAGGCTACGGCCGCATCAACGGCAAACTTGTTTACGCCTATTCTCAAGATTTCACCGTGTTCGGCGGGTCGATGTCGCGCACGCAGGCCAACAAAATTCTAAAGATCATGGACATGGCGTTGAAAAATGGCGCGCCCGTGATTGGAATCAACGACTCGGGCGGTGCCCGCATTCAAGAAGGCGTCGAAGCTTTGGCCGGCTATGCCGATATCTTTTTGCGCAACACTCTCGCGAGTGGCGTCGTTCCGCAAATCAGCGCGATCATGGGCCCTTCGGCCGGCGGCGCGGTTTATTCGCCGTCGATCACGGATTTCATCTTTATGGTGAAAGACACAAGCTACATGTTCGTCACTGGCCCGGACGTCATCAAAACTGTTACCCATGAAGACGTGACCAAAGAGCAGCTTGGCGGCGCTGTCGTTCATTCTTCGAAATCGGGTGTCTGCCACTTCGCAGCGAATGACGACAAGCACTGTCTGCTTTTGATTCGCGAACTTTTAAACTTTCTGCCGGCCAATAACGTCGATGATCCGCCGATTGTTCCGACCACCGATCGACCCGACCGCGTGGAAGAAGCCCTCAACACCTTTATTCCCGACAGCGCGAAAAAACCTTACGACATGCTCGAGCTTGTGAAGATGACGGTCGATGAAGGTTACTTCCTCGAGGTTCACGCGAACTTTGCTAAAAATATCATTGTCGGCTTTGCTCGGTATAACGGTCGTTCGGTGGGCGTTGTCGCCAATCAGCCGCAAGTCCTCGCGGGCTGCTTGAATATCGAAGCCTCTCGCAAAGCCGCTCGCTTTATTCGCTTCTGTGATGCGTTCAATATTCCGATCGTCACGTTTGTCGATGTCCCAGGATTTTTGCCGGGTACCGACCAAGAGTGGGCTGGGATTATTACCCACGGCGCGAAGCTGCTTTACGCTTATGCTGAAGCGACAGTGCCGAAAGTTACGATCGTCACGCGCAAAAATTACGGCGGTGCGTACTGCGTGATGAGTTCGAAACATCTGCGCGGCGACGTCAACCTTGCCTACCCAACGGCTGAAATCGCAGTGATGGGAGCCGACGGTGCCGTGAACATCATCTTCCGTGAAGCGATGAAAAAAGCGAAAGATCCTATCGCTGAAAAAGCGAAGCTCGTCGCCGACTACGAAGAGAAGTTCGCGAATCCGTATGTGGCCGCCGAACTTGGTTACATCGACGAAGTGATCGAACCTGCGATGACCCGCCGTCGAATCATCGACGCGCTAGAAATGTTGAAAAATAAACGCGACACGAACCCCGCGAAAAAACACGGAAACATCCCGCTCTAAATTCGTCGCGCAGTGAAGCGCGACGATTGCTCGGCGACTTAAAGGTCGCCATGAGGCTTATATGGCTGAAAAATCGATGAACGGTGCGCATGCGCGCCCCATGTTTAAAAAAATTCTGATCGCAAATCGCGGCGAGATCGCGCTTCGAGTGATTCGCGCCTGCCGCGAACTCGGAATCGGGTCGGTCGCGGTTTACTCGGACGCCGATCGCGACTCGCTGCATGTCGTTTTGGCCGATGAAGCTTACAATGTCGGGCCGGCTCCGTCGAAAGATTCATATCTGTCGATCGAACGAATCATGGACGCCGTTAAAAAGTCAGGAGCCGACGCCGTTCACCCGGGTTACGGCTTTTTGAGCGAGAACACCGAATTCGCAGAGGCCTTGCGAAAAGCAGGCGTCACATTCATCGGGCCCACGCCCGAAAACATTCGCGCCATGGGCGATAAAATTTCAGCGATTCGCCTCATGCGCGAGGCTGGTGTTCCGACCGTACCGGGCTCGGGCGGCCCCGTTGACACGATTGAAGAGGCGAAAAAGATCGTCGCTAAGATCGGTTTGCCGGTGATGATCAAAGCGACCGCGGGCGGCGGCGGAAAAGGCATGCGCGTCGTTCACCAAATCGAAGAACTCGAAAGCGGTTACCGCGCGGCGCGATCAGAGGGCCTCAACTACTTTAAGAACGATACCGTCTACATCGAACGATTCATTCAGAATCCAAAGCACATTGAAGTTCAAGTGTTCGGCGATACCCACGGTAACGTGTGCCATCTCTTCGAACGCGAATGTTCGGTGCAGCGCCGAAACC
>JALHOI010000356.1 GCA_022843085.1 Pseudobdellovibrionaceae bacterium | reverse complement strand
CGGCCAGACCAAGTGCGAGAGAAAGTGCAGCCATGAAGGATTCTCCACCCGACAGTGAACCTGCGTGCCGTTCTTTGCCGGCAATCGAGTCTTCAACGCTGAGTTCAAGCCCCTGAGAGTCGCGCAAGTTTCGACTCAAAGCGGGGCGACGCAACTGAAACTGGCCGCGGCTCATGCGCCCGAGACGTCGATTTGCTTGTTCGAGGACTTCGTCGAAACGACTTTGCAAAACGAACCGAGATAAAGGCACAAGCATCTTATTTTGCGAGCGGTCGCCGGTTAAAAGTGCGGCCATTCGTGCGCCGCGCTCGGCCTGCTTTTTAAGTAGCGAAAGATGTTCGAGCGCTGAGGTAAACTCAATTTCAAGCTTTGACAAGCCATCGAAGTGGACCTGGTCTGCCGCAACAGTCTGTTCAAGCTCATCTCGTCTTAGACTCACGTGGCGAAGTTCATCTGCAAGATCGATTGAGGGCCGGGTCGATTTTATGCGTGTTAGCAGATCGCGAACATCTTGTAAGAGTGCCGCGTTCCTCGTTGTTTTTTCATTGAAAGATTCGATGTCGGCTTCGAGCTTTAGAATTTGATTTGGTTCAGCTGGGGCGTGCGGCCGGGCACCATCGGGCTTCAGATCATCTAGCTTTCTCTGACGTTCGATATTTTCAACTTCGAGCCGAGCGATTTCATCACTTAGCGTCGCAACGGCACCTTGTACTCGAGCGAGTTCACTTGACGCGTTTGCGATCGCAGTTTCTAGATTTTTGAGCTCAGGTTCGCGCGCTTCAAATTCGGCCTTGAGCTCGAGCCCTCGCTTCATGACATTTTCCAGCGAGCGATCTCCGAGCGGAAGGACATTTAGCTTTTCGTCGAGACCACGACTGATTTCACGTCGAGATTCTTCGCGTATCAACGATGCGGCCGAACGAGTTTCGAGGCTGAGACGAATTTCACTGAGACGCATACGATTCGATTCAAATCTCTGAAAGTTCGTTTCAAAATCAAGGTCGTCAAGCTGGGCACGATCGACCAAGCTGCGTGAATTTGTGAGAAGCGGTTCAAGCCGTGATTTTCTTTTCTCTCGAAGAGCGAGTGTTCGCAGCTGCCGCTGTTCGAATTCAACACGAACCATTTTTACATCTGCCGCAGTTGCTGCGACGCTGGAATCGACGCGGGCGGGTTCTGGGTGAACGGTGCTGCCACACACGGGGCAAGGCTCATTGGTTTTCAGCGAGGCGGCAAGTCTCGAGGCCTCTGCGCGATGAAACTTGAGCTCAATTTCACGAACGGCACGGTCGGCCGTTTCAAGTTCGATGGCCTCGCGCGCTTGCAGCGTCTCGTCGATCGAAAAAAGTCGACCGACAGTGTTTGATTGCTGGATCTCGATCTGTTCGGCTTCAACTTTTAGACGCTCGAAATCTGCTTGGACCGAGGCATCTTGCGACCTCTCGGCTTCAATCTTTTTTCGCGTCGCCTCAATATCTTTCAACGCCACCGCGATTTCGCGCAGCCGTGAACGTTCAGCTAAGATCTCTTCGAGAGATGGCTTCTTTGCCTTGAGAACGCCGTACTTTTTTACGATGGTTTGATGAACGTCGTTGAGACTAGCTAATGTTGAAAGCGACGTTTTTCGAAGTTGTTGCCGTTCGCTTGTTTTGCGAATCGCGATCTCGTGTTGTGCTTCGAGCTGAAAGAAAGGATTCCATTTGCGAGCTTCTGAGAGGCGAAGTCTTGACGCTTCGATTTGCGGCGATTGTGCGCTAAGCGAATTGGCTTCGGCGGTCAGCGAGGCGAATCGAATCTGTCCGCGTTCGTAGTCTTCGGCACGCGCGAGTTCAGCAGCCAGATGCTCGACCTGCGCGCGCGCCACCGTTCGACCTTCGATGGATGCGTCGAGCTTCGAACGCAGCTCAAGCTTGCGGGGCGCAACGTCTTCAAACTTGCTGAGTCCAAACTGCTTGAGTTTCACGTCTATCGCATCACTGGCTGCGCTAAAGCGAAGTTTGTCTTGAGTTGCACGGGTTGCAATGTAGCTTTGAAGTTTTGAGAAGCGGTCAGTTTGGAATAACTTTTCGAGAATGGCTTGCCGTTCTGTGCTTGAACTGCTGAGAAACTCGCGAAACCGACCCTGCGGCAGAACGACGACCTGCCGAAATTGACTCTCATTCATTCCGAGCAGCTTCTCTACGAATTCGTTGACCGCTTTCTCTTTGCCGGCAAGCGGCTTCCAGCGGCCCGATGCAAAGTCGAGGCTGGCCAAGTCTGCGGCTTCGTCTATGAGAACTCGCAGTTCAGCCAGTGTTCCTTCAAACTGCGAGATCTCGGCACTTGCTTGATGCAAGGTTTCGCCATCGCCCCGTTTTTTTGGAATCAACTGCGTCGGAATTCTGAGAATCCGATATGCGCTGAGGCCTATTGCGAATACGAATTCGGTCTCGGTCATCGTTTGGGCACTGGCCAGATCAGACCTCAGGGCTCGCATGTCTTTTTCGCGCTCTTCCGAACTGGGTTTTCCGAAGAGCGAAAAACAAAGCCCGTCGAGCAACGACGTTTTTCCGCTTCCGGTACGGCCGTGAATCAAAAATAGTCCACCGTCGAAGACGCGGTCGAACGAAACTTGAACGGTCGCGGCGAAGGGGCCAAAGGCTTTCAATCTCAGAAAAAGGGGCTTCACGCTTTCAGTACCTCGGTCTCTGACTTCGTGAAGGCCTCGAGCTGATTCAAAAGCCAGTCGCGGTCTTCATCGCTGAGCTCGTTGACCGAAACCCCGGCGATAAATTGTGCAAGTACGTCGCGGTCCGAAGTTTCGCGAGCACGAGCGCGAACAGCGAGGTCAGCCGTTTCGGCATCGGCTCGTGTCCAGCTTGTTTCGCGGCCCACGTGCAGCAAGCCTGGAAAAACCGCAGCCAAACGGCGAAATGCCTCAAAAGGCAGACTTTGATCGGTTAAAATTGCGATGACGTAATCGTGGTTGAGGTCAGGTGGTGGGGCTTGGCTACTTGATTCGGTCGCGACCATTTCGGCGGCGACCAGATCATCAAGAGTTCCTCGCACCAGGCGCAGACGTCGCGACGTCTTGAATTTTCGAAATTGAAAATCGTCATCAGCAGATTTTGTGTTTAGCGTGGCGATCACGACGCCTTTTTCTTGGCCGACCTCTGACTGCGAGTAACAAAAGAGAGAACCCGAATAGCGGATTCGTTCACTTGAAATCTTTTGAGGTCGGTGCAGGTGCCCGAGAGCCACGTAATCGAAGTTTTGAAGTAAGTCGGCAGGAACGAGGTCGCTGCCGCCGATCGATAGCGGGCGTTCTGATTCGGTAGGCTCGCCGCCGGTGACGTACGCGTGCAAAATCAAAATGGTTCGGCGACCAATGGCCCGGTCGAGCTCAAGCTGGGGCTCAAGGCATTTTAAAATTGCCGCGAGTGCTTCGGCGTGAGTGCGAATAGGTACATAATTTTCAACATCAGCGCACTTTGCACGAAAAAAGAAGTTCCACTCGGCCGGCTCAAGAAACGGAATACCATAGACGGCTGCGCGGATTCCCGACGCTTGGAATTGAAGTGGTGTTTCAATTGACTCGGCCGTCGCAAAAACATGCAGACCGGACGCACGCAGCAATTCGGCTCCTGCGCCGACGCGTGCGCACGAATCGTGATTGCCCGGAATCATCACGACGGGGACCTTCAGTTTAAGGATCGTCGTCGCAAGAAACTGATCAAGCACCTTGACCGCATCTTCGGGCGGA
>JALHOI010000355.1 GCA_022843085.1 Pseudobdellovibrionaceae bacterium | reverse complement strand
CGAAGCGAAAGGCATCGGATCAACAGTCATTCACGGTTCAGCTGTCAATCACGTCGACCTGGCAGTGATGAAAACCGCTCTAGCAAAAAGTGATGGTCGCCTCGTGACTGTCGAAGATCATCGGGTCGTCGGCGGTATGGGCGCGCTGTTAACTCACGCACTCATATTAGCTGAGGTTCCGCTCAGAGTACGTTCACTGGGTGTTGCAGACAAGTTTGGTCAAAGTGCGTACTCAGCGTTGGATCTTTACAAGCGGCACGGACTTGAAAGCGAAGCGATCTTGAAAGCCGCGATGACTCTTGTTTGAAGCGACGCCACTTACGGCGACGGCTGAGGACCGAACATCGTGTCAAAAAGGGGCATGAGGCGATCAAGTGATTTGCGCGTCGACTTCGCGACATGCAGAAGCGCTTTCTCGTTACCCAACACACGTTTTACGATTTCCTTTGAGGGGTTGCGAACAACGCCGTGGCCGCCGCTTCCAAACTTCATCGAATGAACCAGCAGGTTTGCAAGGTAGACGACCCCGACGGCTTGCGGATGTGCGCCGACCGGTGTCGCGCCCGTCGATTCGGCCGAGTGATGCATCTGTACGACCTCTTGAATAATCAACGGCAGTTGCCACTGGCGCACGAGTTCATAGCCAAGTGCATCGTGGCTAACGGCTCCCAGAATGCGTTCGCTTTCGAGAATGGTGAACGCGTTCGCATGGGCGTGCCCGCAGACTGTTAGCCAGCCCTCTTTTGCGATCTGAAAGTGCGCAAGCTTGCCGATGTCATGAACAAGCCCAGCTAAAAAAATCATCGAGCTATCGCGTAGTCCGACTTCTCGGGCGATCGTTTCACTCGCAACAGCGACGCCAAGTGAATGCTTCCAGAATTCGCGAACGTCGAATGGTGAAACAGCACGAAGATCAAACTGTGAAAACACGGCGGCTGTAAAAACCATTTGCGACACGTTGTCGATGCCGAGTGCAGTAACAGCGCGCTCAATCGTAGTCGCTCCGCCAGGAATTGCGTAATAGCTAGAGTTTGCCAAACGAAGCACGCGCAGTGAAAGGCTTGGGTCTTGGCTTAACATTTCGCTAATTTGCCGAATGCTCGAGTTCGGATTGTTCACAACTTGAATGGTCTGATGCACGACCGAAGGAAGCGTCGGTAAGTCGCTGATTTTTGTAACCCAGTATTCAATTTGACGATTGTGGTCGGGCGGCTGACTCATAGAGGTCAGTTTAACTGATCGGCTCACGAACGCATTCGCGAAACATTTGGCCTCGACAACCGTCGCGGCTAGAAGCGATAGCCAAGCCCGAAACGGGCCGGCGAAAGCGCGGCCGAAGGCTTACCGGTAGATTAGACTTTGTCTTTTTCGGCCTGTGACTTCTTCGTCATCGTGTCTTCGCCCGACGGATTTAACGAATCGCGCTTCGCTGTTTCGGTCACGTCGATTTCATCGCCGCCGATACCTTTCTTAAATCCTCGAATCGCCTCGCCCATGGATTTACCGAGGGTCGGCAGACGAGACGGGCCGAAGAAAATTAAAACGATCGCGACAAGTGCCAGTAAATGCCAAGGTCCGATTCCCATGTAGAACTCCTCTTTGCCCGATCAAAATACACCGCAAACTGCGGCTCGCCAAGCGTACCATTCTCTTTTCGGAACACGGGTCTTTTGACTGTAGCACGAAAGCGCCCCGGGCTCTCGAAGCTGTCTTAAATTGAGATTTTAGAAATCTCGCTGAGTCGGTCTAGGTTTCGTCGTGCGTCGTCGCAGCCAGGCGTCGACTGCTCTTGACGTTCAGGTCGGCGTTCAAGTCGAGGTCGGAGTCATCGCCGGCGTCGTCGTCTAAGTCGGCGTTAACTGCAGTTTCAGCATTGTCGATGTCGTCGCCATCGTCTTCAAAACGTCCTGACGAGTTGCGAGTTTCCTTCGCCTTGTTTCGGTCGCGGCGTCGCCGCGGGGGACGTTCGGATCTGCGCTGGCTGCGTTCGTGCCGAGCTGCCTCGATTTCGGGGCGGATACGGTCGTAGACCTCGAGCCAAAACTGGACGTCGGTCGGTGAGACGCGATGATCCGCAATCGCCAGGCGCAGTGCGAGCTGAAATCCCTCGCGGCGAACAATACCAGACTGACGACGCTCACCTTTGCGGCGATGTTCGTCAGTCTTTTCGAAAATACGACGAAGTTTTAGAGCGTCGACCACGAGCGATTGCTCAAACTTGTACATCCCCAGCTCGTCGCGCATGAGCTTGTTTAGTTCTTCTTCTCTGAAGAAAACGCCCTCTTCATTGAGAGTTTCAAGAATAGTGGCCAGAAGCCAGCCGAACACTTGGCCCGTGTCATTCAGGTCGCGCACCGAAGTTTTAAGACTTTCGAGCAATGTTAGAAACGTGTACTGACGATCGGGATTAGCAAACATTTTTTCGAGAGTCGGAAAAATTTCGCGCAAAACGCCGAGGTCGTGGCACTCGACAATCACCGCTGTCGGATCATTAAGTCGCAGCAGCTTCAGCAGTTCTTCGCGCCTGCGCGGAAGCACCGCTCGCTGCAAAAGCGGCGCAAGTCGCGACATTGACTCGCGAAGCGACGGCTCGATCATAAAGCAAAGCTTGTGTGAAAAACGAATCGCGCGAAGTGTGCGAATCGGGTCTTCAGTGAGACGCACGTCAGGCTCGCCAATCATTTTCAATGTGCGGGCGTCGATGTCAGCGCGACCGCCGACGTAGTCGATGAGTTCGAACGAAATCGGATCGTAGAACAAAGCATTGATCGTGAAATCGCGGCGCTTCGCATCCTCTTCGGGTGTACCAAAGATATTGTCGATCGAAGGCGGACCATCTGGAAATTCGTCGACGGGAAATTGAGAGGGGTCGAACTCTTTGCGAAACGTCGCAACTTCGTACTGCTGTTCACCGCGCTTCACGAGCACCAACCGAAAGCGTTTACCGATGATGAACGCCATATGAATAAGCCGTTTCACTTGCGGTGGGTGTGCCGCCGTCGCAATATCGTAGTCTTTCGGGATAATACCTAAAAGCAAATCGCGAACGCAGCCGCCGACGAGGTAGCTGGGGTGCCCCGCTTTTTGTAGAGCTTTAACGATGCCGATGGCGTGCGGGTCGATCCAATCAGCGTGAAGGTTCGGTTGCGGTTCAATCATTGAAGCTGCATTATAGCCACGCATGGGACGATTCGTTGACCAGTTTTTCACCCAAATTACGGGGCCCAAAGAAAATGCAAACGGAGTCGACACTCCGAAGCTCGTTCTGCTGCACGGTGTGATGGGCTATGCTCTGAACTGGCGTCGGGTCGCAAAACATTTCGAAGATCGATTTCAAGTTTTGGCCTTCGACAGCCGCGGACACGGTCGCTCAGTACACGCAGATCTTGTGAAGACGCCCGACGCTTATACTCCCGAATCGCTTGCTGAAGATCTACGCAGAATTCTTGATGACCTTGGCTGGTCGAAAATTTTTCTGATTGGACACTCGATGGGCGGTCGCGTCGCGTACACTTTCGCGGCTCGCCACCCCGAGCGGGTGGCGGCGCTCGTCATCGAAGATATCGGACCAAACACGAGTGCTGTGACGGCTTCGACAGCGACTCAAGTTCTCGATCGAGTGCCGGTGCCGTTTGAATCGAAAAAGGCAGCAAAGGCCTGGTTTGAGACACAGTTTCCGGTGGTTTTTCAAAATACTCCAGGCACGGCGGCTCTCGGACCGTGGCTCTACGCGAACATCGCCGAAGACG
>JALHOI010000354.1 GCA_022843085.1 Pseudobdellovibrionaceae bacterium | reverse complement strand
GGAATGACCTTCGGTGTCTCGAGAGCCAATTGGGGAATATCCCGGCGAGTCCAGCTTCCAAAAGCCGCGGCGACTTTATTTTCAAATTCACTATTAAACTTACCGACGACAACAAGTATCGAATTGTTCGGACGATAATAGCGGAGGTAGTGCTGGATGACATTTTTCTTAGAGAGCTTAGCGACTTCCTTCATTGGGCCGCCGACCGAACGCCCGTAAGGATGATCACCAAACAAAGCTTTTAGCGTTGCAAGATCGGCCACTGCCCTCGGATTGTCGAGGCTTCGTTCAATGCTCGCGAGAGTCTGCTTTTTCACTCTTGCGATTTCTGCATCTGGAAACGCAGGCTCGGTTGCAAGTTCGACGAAGTTCGAAAGAAGTTCGCTTGAAGTAGCCGACAGTCCCGAGATTGCAAGGTAGGAGTAGTCGTAATCAACACTTGCTCGAAAGCTTGCGCCAATAAGTCCCAACTGGTCTGAAATTTGGTTCGCATTTCTGCGCTGGGTACCCTGGTCGAGCAAGTCTGCAACAAAGTTCGATAAACCCGCCTGGCCGACGGGATCCGTCGTCGCCCCGGCTCGAACAAGAAGACCTAACGACAAAGCAGGCAAAGTTGGATCGGGCAGAAAGAGTACTTTCAACCCGTTTGAAAGTTCTGTTTCTCGGTACGGCCGCAGGCTTGTGATGCCTGCACCGCTTGTCGACGTCGATTTGCTTGTGCCGTACTGAACGGCCGGTTTCGAGGCACAGCCGGACAACAAGAAAGTTGCGATCAGAAATCCGGGTGCAAAAAGAAGAGAGAGGTTTTGAGTCTTGAATGGTTTGACCTGGTTCATCGACTATTCTCCCTTTGGTCGAACAACGACCAACACACTGCGCTCTGGAGCCAAATACTTTTTCGCCACCGCTTGAATCTGCGCTGGCGTCACTTTGAGGTATTGATCAAGGTCGGTAAAGACTCGTTTATAATCGCCGAACAAGACTTCGTTGACAGCAAGCGCCTCGGCCTTACCGTGCAGAGTTTTTAAACTCTCGACTTGCGAAACCAAAATCTGGTTGCGCGCACGTTCAAGTTCAAGCTGAGTCACAACGATGTTTCGCGGGCGCCACATTTCGCCATAAATCGCTCGTTGCGCTTTTAAAAAGTCACTCTGAGCTCCTCCCCGACTCGAATTGGGCTTCATCGTGACAAAGATTTGAAACAGACCTGCATCTTGCATTGTGTTGTTCGACGCACTTGCCGACGTTGCAAGCTGGCCATTGTAGACAATTCGACGATAGAGCCGACTCGATGGACCGCGGCCCATGATCGTCGCCAGCAAGTCCATCGCAAAACTTTCTTCGGTGCCAGCAGCCGGAGCCAAATAGTTGATCGCAAAAGTCCAACCCTTGACGTCTCTCGCGATAAACTCTGACCGAGGATTCGTCTGCAATTTTTCGGGCTCGTGCGATGTACGGGTAACGATCTGCTTCGGAATAGAACCGTAATACTTGAGGATCAAACGTTTAGCTTCGGCAAGTTCGAAGTCACCCGCGATGACAATGACTGCGTTGGACGGGCTGTAATAGGTTTTGTGAAAAGCCTGTGCGATTTCTGGCGTTACGTTGCCCAAATCTTCCATTGTTCCAATGACTGGTGAACGGTACGGATGTTTTTGAAAAGACGTGCGGAAAATGCCCTGCCAAAGAAGTCCCATTGGATTGTCGTCAACACGAAATCGTTTTTCTTCTCGTACAACCTCTCGCTCTGAATCTAGCGCCGCCTTGTCGATCTTAAGTGTCGCCATTCGGTCACTCTCGATATCCATCAAAAGCTCAAGCTTCGATGACGGCGCGTTGATGTGGTACCCGGTGTAATCCTGAGTCGTAAAGGCGTTGTTCGTCGCGCCGTTACTTTGCAAAATAGTGTCAAACTGATCACCCGAATATTTTTTCGAGCCTTTGAACATCATGTGTTCAAACAAATGAGCGATTCCCGTGACACCGGTTTTTTCATCTTTTGAACCTACTTTAAACCAGGTGTGAAAACTCACGAGCGGTACCGAACGATCGGCGTGGTAAAGTACAGTCAGGCCATTTGGCAGCACTTCTTTTTCAACCTCGAAATTGACCCCGAGCGAGGCCGACGCCTTCGCGCTGAAAAATAACGAAATGACGAGACTCATTTTAAAAAGACGGAAAGTCGAATTTGATTTAGTCATTCCAAGTAGTGTGAGCATGAACATCGAGCGAGGTCAATTGCCGTTGGCAGCAGATGAGCTTGTGGCATGTCGTTACTGGACGATTTGTGTTCCGTCCCTACTGGACGATTTGTGTTCCGTCCCTACTGGACGAGAAAGTCACCGAAGTAAACATCTTTGACGACGCCGTCTTTGAGCGAGCGGTTGAGGGTGACCGCGATCTGGTCTTTCAAAAAAAGCTTACCTTGAATCATCTCGATGTCGTCGTAGGTCTTTGAGTTTAAGATCCGAACGATCGAATCACGCGCGGCTGGACTATTTCGTACAACCTCTTCAAATCCATCTTTGTCGAGCATTGCAAGCGTGAGAGAGACCCGAATCAGGCGTCGCGGCTGCCCATCTAAGTTAACCGTGAATGTCGGCATGGTATACAAGACCGAATCGCGCACGCCTTCAGTCTCGCGTTCAGCTCTCAACTGTTCAATCGCTGCGGGCTCTCGTACAGTCGGGCGAACCCAGCCCAACGTCGCTTTGTAGGTCATGAAACTACCAGCCCCGAGAACCGCCAAATTCGTGATAACGAAAAGCGGCAGCATGATCTTGCTCGCGTCGAATTTTTTCGCCGATCCTTCGGCTGCTGCGCCATCTTTCTCAGCCATAAGCTCACACCTATCCTTGGCTAATTAATCGGACCAAAGCCGCGAGACCTAAAGTCCAGGTCGCGGACCGATCGTCAGTCACCAAGACCGAATTTCCAGTTCGAGTTGCCGTCAACGAATCGAAGTGAGACGCTCTGACATGTTATGCATCATAAAATGAAACGCTTCGGCCTAGTGCGTCTTATCTTGTTTGCGGCATCTCGCGGGCTCGCAGTTAGTTTTGCGTTGGGCTTTTCGCAGCTTTTGCCAACTGCCGTTTTTGCACAAGAAAAGGATTCGGTCGTCGGTGCGGCCGGAGATCTTCCGGCGCACCTGGTTTCGATTCCGACTTCTGGTGAATACTATTTGCCCTTCATCTTCGTCGTCGACAAATCCGCACGATCGCTTGAAATCTGGAAAAGCGAAATCACCGCGAATCAAAAGCGGCGCTTTGTTCGTTTCGCAGCTTATCCGGCAGATTTAGGAAGGTCGACCGGCGCAAAGCTTACCGAAGGTGATCATAAAACACCTGAGGGAATTTACTTTCTCGAAAATCGACTTGAAGGACCATCGCTCGACTTCAAACAATACGGCAGCCGCGCCTACACCACCGACTACCCTAACCACTTCGACAAAATTGACGGCAAAAGTGGAAGCGGAATCTGGCTGCATGCCGTACCCGACGATGTCGCACTCACTCGCGGCAGTCGCGGTTGTGTCGTTGTTCGAAATGACATCGTCAAAACACTTGATCCGTACATTCGGCTCGGCCGAACTCCGATCGTCATCTCTGAAAAAATTGCGACACGCTCGATCACCGAGATGGAGAATTCGCAGGCCAAACTGGAAAAGTGGCTCGAGGCGTGGCGCAACACCTGGGAAACCAAGTCCCTCGATGCTTACATGGAGTTCTACGACGACAACTTTAAAT
>JALHOI010000353.1 GCA_022843085.1 Pseudobdellovibrionaceae bacterium | reverse complement strand
GGCGATGCCTTCAAAACTATGAGCGGAAGCTGGAAGATTGAAGAAGCGCCGGGTGGCACGTGTAAATGTACCTACGATGTGGCGGCTTCATTTAAGATGTTTGTGCCTGGTCCGGTCGCGAAAACTTTGTTGACCGTTAACCTGCCCGCGATGATGTCGGCGTACCATAAGCGCATCAAGGCCCTGTATGGAAAGTGAAAGGAACCTGATTCATGAGTAGCGAAAAGGGCAACGATAAAGACGCGGACAAAGATCAAAACGCGTCATGGGATGATGTCGGTTCGAACGCGACCGGCGGGGGATCAAAAGTGAGCGACACGATCAAGAAGCTTTTGGCGACCGGTATTTCTGCAGCGTTCATGACCGAAGAAAGTATTCGTCGGCTCGTGACGGACATGCATTTGCCAAAAGAGACTCTGAATTTGCTGCTTCAGGGTGCTTCGCGATCTAAGGAAGAATTGATGAATCGTGTCAGCCGCGAAGTCATCACGATCATTTCGAAAATTGACTTCGTCAAAGAGGCCTCGAGGTTTGTTGAGGAACATAAGTTTCGCGTGACGGCCGAGATCGAGGTTTTGCCCAAAACTACGACCAAGACCGCGGGCGCTGGCACGAGCAACGCGGGAAGCGCGACGGCTGCAGTCAGCAGTACTTTTGGAACGGATCAGAAGATCGAGCCCGTATAAAAGCCTGCGTCGAAGTCGGGACGTTCGGCGTGAACGCTTGGTATCGACGTTCGTCTCGTGTCGGCAGGCAGTCTCAAGCTGACACAAAGCATGTCCGACAAGACAGTATGCTTTTTGGTCAAGGTACAACCGGTCTTCTTGTGGCTCTTGTCGTTTCGCTCAGCTCGGGCGCAGCGTTCATGATTTGTTTTCGCGAAATCGTAAGAGAGATGTTTTCAGCGCGATCTTTCGACCAAACTTTGCGACGCAATCGAAATATTTTGCTCGACGAAAAAAATGGCGCGTTCATGGTCGACGATTCAGTCTTCGAACGATTACTTGAGAGCCGAGCGAACGACCTCGTGTGGGCCAAAGAAGGTGTTGAAAGTCGGTCGACCTATCTTTGCACGTTGGGTTTTTTGGGCTTCGTCGCAATCGCCGGTTTTGTTGCCGGCGTTAGCCATTTCGCTTAATTCATGTCTCGACGAATCCCCTGATCAATGACCGATGTAATCTTGCGACTGCAAAACATCGAGCGCAGATTTCGGATTTAAGACTCCGGATTGGCTCATGTAGGCTTCGCAGAACTTTACAGCATCTGCGCCGGGTTCGGCCGACTCGCGAAGAGCGATAGCCATTTGAATTAGAAAACGCCACCAGCCTCCCTGGCCGGGCTCAGACAAGTCTGTGATGGCCAGATCTAACAGTAAGTTTTCGATGAATCCGCGCAAGTCCGAGCCATTCCACTTTGTATCGATCGCGAATATAAGTTGATCGACTATTCGGCGCCGAGCTTCAAACTCAACACGCTCGCCGTCTAACTTTTCGATTTCATTGAGCCGGGTCTCGAGAGCGTTTGGCGTGCTTTCTCCGCTAACGACTGGCGACCCTACCTGAGATATTTGTGGTAGCGAGATTGAAGCGACGGTCTGCTTTTGCCGAGCTGACAGCCTCTCGTCTTCGACGATGAGTCTTCCGCGCCAATCTTGAAGCGATTTAATCACGCTTGGTTTCGGCGAAGCGGCCACGGCGTAAGTCGGATGATAAACGACAAGAAGTACCAGCGAAATCGCCACGTAAGTGAGGGCGACGCGAAGGCCGGGGTTAAAAGGGTTCGCAGCTTTTATCGTGAAGGATGTCGCCATCGTGCCGGTTCACTGCAAGCGCGAGGCCCTTACCGCAGGTTTTTGGCTTGGCGCACAGGTTTGGGCGACGCGACCTCAATCTTAATGGCGACCTTTCGAGCTCTAAAATTTTTCATTTTGAGAGCAAAAATAGTCACCCCGGGTGAGCTACTGACTGGCCGTACCGCGCGCTTCAGGGTGCAGTAAAATTTCGGTGCCGGCTGGAACAGATTCGGGATCAGACAATTCTGGATTGAGTGACCACAGCTTCACCCAGAATCGGTCGCTGTAAAGCAGTCGTTGGCTGATAGCTTTCAAACTTTCAGAGCGTTTCACCTTATAGATCTTCGATTTCAGTTTTCGTGTTTGGAAGGTCCACATGTCGGATGATGGAAGCACGGTTCCGGGATTGTCGACTCGAAGTTTTTGCCAGCGATCGAGCGCGGGTTCTTCGTCGAATTCGACAGCAACGGGCGTTTCTGCCGGCTGCGCGTTTGGCAGGACGACGGGTGCCGGTGCAACGGGCAAAGCTGCACCGACAGAAGTTGCAGCGGCAGAAGTTGCAGCGGCGCTGCCTGCTTCGGCTACAGGTCCCGCGATCGGAGGCGGCTCGGTGATGAAGTTCTGTGGTTCCGCGGCGGACTGCGACGTCATCGCGTTGTTCGGTACGACCGCATCAGCTTGAGGAGCCGCAGGTGTTGCCGCAGCCGTCGATGCAGCCGTCGATGCGGCTGTCGATGCGGCTGCTAGAGCGGCCGCGTGGGCTGCTGAGTTGGCGGCCGTGGCCGCAGCTGCCGCGGCGCGCGCTTCATTTAATTTGTTCGTCGCAGTGTTGGCGGCCCGGGCAGTTACGGGCGGCGGCGCATCCTCTTGGCCAAAAAAATACCAGCCTGCATAGCCAATGAGCGTAATGAGAAGAGTAAACGCAAGAATTTTTGGTCGCTTTGAATTCGGCGAGTCTTCAATGTGGGTCGTAGTACCGAAACTCTCTGTGTCTGCCATCGACGTTGCTCTCCCCAAAAGCTCCTCGGCCTATTTGGGTTGGCAGTTGAGGTCCCCGTCAGGGCTGAACGCGGTCGATGTTTTGATCGTAACCTTTTGAGGCGTCGTGCTGGGCTGCTGGACTTTAGACCATTGACCGTTTGGCAAGCGCGTCTTGCTCAGATTGGCTAAGTTTGAGCCAGTACGTGCGGGTGAGTGAGTTCACCCGCCACTAGCGCGGAAACATCGTATCTCCGCCCCAACAGTGAAGACCAAGCGCGTCGATCGCGCAGAATGCGTGTTGTCGCGAGCCGTAAATAGCGGTCACGCCAATCATCGCAGGGGGCTCTTCGTCTAAGACAGTGCTGGCGCCCCAACACTGAACCACGCCCGTTGAAAGCAACGCGCACGCGCGGTTTTTACCGAGAGCGAAATCTGTCACAGCGCCCGGGCCACCGAGAATACTTGGCACTTGAAGGTTGTGGGTTGTGAGATCGCCCCAGCAGACAAGTCCGAAAACATCCAGCGCACAAGCGTAAGTTTCGGTGAGCTCGACTTTTATAGGATCCAAAAATGAAGCCGGTCGCGCTTCGCCTTTAAACTCGGTACCCCAGCAATTGATCCCGTTCGGCGAGATCGCGCAGGCATTTCCGCGGCCCACGCTGAGCGATCGTGCGCCAAGTGTTGATTGTGGTGCTTGCTCAAGCGACATTTCTTGGCGACACATCACTTCGCGAGTGGTTGAACCTGAACGTGTACCGATCGCACAGACATCGTTAAGACTTCGATCGACCGCCACTGTCAAAATTGATTCGAGGGCCGAGAAATCAATATCGACGGAGCAGCTCATCGACTTCTGATTCCAGTGGCAGCTTTGGTTGTTGAGAAGAATCGGGTGAACTGGTCCAGCTGAAGGTAAACTTCGAAGCCGGGTTCCGAATTCGTCAGCGCACTGAACTTGGCCCGATTTTAACAGGGCACAGGGCTTTGA
>JALHOI010000352.1 GCA_022843085.1 Pseudobdellovibrionaceae bacterium | reverse complement strand
GGAAAGTACCCGATCTATTTTTCGAGTTCGACCCTAAGCGTATCCGGTGCGGGTAAAGAAACGCCTACTTCGTCCCACGTCACTTTTCCTTCATTAAACGCCTTCGCATTTTTGATTGCGAAAAGAAAATACGCATACTCGCTCGCCGTTTCTTTCGCCATCAATCTTCGCCAACCGTCGATAACATGCTGTCCGCTAAACGCGACCCCGTCTGACCATTTGACGCCTTGGCGAAGCTTAAATGTCCAAACGCGCGCTTTTTCTGTCGCCGTCCACTCAGTCGCGAGCCCCGGCACGAGAGCAAGTTCTTTGTCGGCAAGATTGTAACCGACCAAACCCTCCATAATATTTTTTAGAACATGGTGAGATGTCGTATCGGTCGCTTTGCTCCAATCGAGCGTCGGAGGTTCAGAACCCAAATTAATGCGCAGAGTTTCGTTGGGGAGAAGCTGTAGCGTGCGTCCGTCAGGCGTCGCAACGTTCACTGAACTCGACCGCGACGTGCATCCGGCTAGCACCATCAACAAGATTCCCGCCGCGATGCTCAATCCTGCATTTTGCAGGCAAAGCCGCGAGATCGACTTTCTCACCCAAGATTTTGTAGCGAAACTTACGGTCGTATTTGCGACCCGGTTCACGAACAAACTCACGAATAAAATCACGTTAAGCCTCCTTGCGGAGCCCTATCACCAAACTTCGAGTGCGTTCGGGCCAGCATCTGGCGCAACCCCAACGGGTCGCACCAGCCAGCCGAGACTTCCGCGGTCATCGCGGTACAGCAGTCGGTAGATTTGAAAATTCCGCGTCACCTTCTTCACATAGTTGCGCGTTTCAACAAAGGGAATATGTTCAATGAATTCATCCATACGCAGAGCGCCAAAACCCTTGAGCCAAGCTTGAACTCGGTGCGGACCGGCATTGTAACCAGCGGCTACAAGCGGAAGTAGCCCACTGAACTTCTCCGAGAGACGCTGAAGATACCGTGCGCCGTAGCGAACATTGATGTCGGGATCGAGTAAATCGGTCGCTTTAAAGCCAGAGACGCCTAACAATTGAGATGCGATTCGTTCGCCCGTGAATGGCATGATCTGCATCAGACCCGAGGCTCCCACCGGACTTCGCGCATCCGCACGGTAATGACTCTCAGCCCGCATGATGCTCCAAACGACTTCTTCTTCGACTCGCGCCGCCTTTGCTCCCGGCAAAACCGACTCGGGCCACGCACGGGGGTAAGCGAATTCCCATAGATCGCGTGCGCCCTGAAGCCCCCCGCGAAGACGCGGACCACTAAACGCGAGCTCAGCCAATGTGCTAGAGCGATCGAATCGCCCCATTCTGTGCAGCTCGGCCATCATGAGGCGACGGTCTTGAGAATTTCGAACGCGCGAATCCAAATTTTGAAGCTCCCACCGCGTTTCGGCCTCGAAGCCAGCGGCATAAAGCTGTCGGACTCGCTCGAGCTTCGGGCGCAGCGCAGGATCACTGACGGTCGCGCCGTTCGCTTCGCTCAGAATCGCGATGTCGATGTTTTCAGCATCTTCAACACTGGAGTCAGCTTCAACACCCGAGTCGCCGGCGGCGTCTGTGCCGGAATTCGCCACTGCGTCGGCGTCGGGCGGATCGGCTTCGGCGACAGCTTCGTCTTCACTTTCACTCGCAATGTCGCTGACTGGCACGTCACTGACGATCGGTGGTCCCGTCGCAGCTTTGGCTTTGGCAACCTCAGCTTTTGCCTCAAGCGTTTCAGCCTCAATCGTTTCCTTGAGCTCTTGCTCAGGCATTGGCCGCACAGAACCAAGTCGTGTCTCGGCCTCGCTCAACTGGAGTTGCGAGAAGTTCGGAAGCGATTTTAAACGGTACCACGAAAGAATCGCGTAGTAGTCAATCGATGGATCTCGAAGAAGCTGACGGAAGATTTCAACCGCTTCCTTTTCGCGACCTCCCATACGAAGCAGCGCCATGGCACTCCAATATTGAATACGATCTTTTGAAGTTGAATCAGATCGCGCTTGGCGCCGGCCCGTCTTTTCTTTGCCGAGCCGCTGCCAACGCTCGAGCGCAGTTTCGAAATCTCCGCGCAAGTAGCTCATCCACGCGAGGTGCCACCGAGCATCGCGCGCGATTTTGGCCCGGCCATACCGTGCCGAAAGCAGAGAAAACCCAGCCTCTGCGCCGTCGTAATCCTGCATCTGGTAACTGGCGAAGGCCGAATTAAAAAGCGCATCACTCGCCGCTTTTCCCTTCGGCGCAAGCTGGTAGGCCTTTTGATACGCTCCGGCTGAGGCCGCAAAGTCGCCAAGACGCGAGGTTACGCGTCCCAGCAGATTCCAAAATTGCGGCCGATTTTTTTGTAGTTCCGTATGCGTGAGCAGCATTTTCATCGCATCTTGATTCTGGCCGTTCGAAAGAAGCGCGCCGATCTCGAAAGAATCGAGTGTCCAGGCATCGAAGACGCCGACCGATTTCAAAGTCTGAATTTCTTGAATCGATCTTTCAACCTGACCTTGCAGTTGCAGCCGGCGAAGCCGCGTCTGAATATCCTTGGCCGTGGCCGAACAGCTTAGCTTTTTGCCATCGACCAAATTGTTGGGCAGCAGAGGTCCCCAGCTGGCGACCTCGGGCGCTGCCGGATACTTGGCAAACAGATCGCGCGCGAGTTTGCAATCGCTCGAACCCAACTGCCTCTTCGCACGAAGCAAGAGATAGATGTACGAGGGAAATACGTCCTGGTTTCGCGCAGCTTTCATCGCCGGCTGAAGCGTTTTGACGACGTCTCTCCACGTCTTAGCCGTATTTTTTTCTGGATTTTTTTCGTTGGTGTTCGCAATGACGCGAGCAAGCTCGAGCACGGCGCGAGACCTCACCGCGACCGGCACGTCACGTTTATCGTTGGCAAGTACGCCGGCGAAAGCACTTCGCGCGAGTTCGTTCTGCCCGGTTCGAGCGTACAGCTTTCCGGCTGCAAAGCGAATCTGTGTGTCCAGCGATGTCTTCTTCTCAAGCACTTTGGCATATTCGGCAGCCGCTTCGCTATCGCGCTTCATCTCTTCAAGAAGACGAGCTCGCACAAACCTAGCAATGGGCTCAGCTTGCGCATTGTTAAGTTGCTGCCCCCACTCGCCCTGAAGTCTTTTGAGTGCGGCTTCGAACTGATTTTTTTTGTCAACTCTCGCACGCGAAGAAGAACCGCTGTGGTCGAGTCCGCAGCAGACATCGCTGTTGCGGACGAAGTTGAAGCAGGTGCTCTCTTTGTATTAGCTGTATTAGCTGTATTAGCTGCTGCGTTAGCTTCGGCCTGCGGCAACACGCTGAAAACAAATGTAGAAACCGAGACGGCTGCGATGAAGCCGAACCATACTGTCACGAAAACTCGATTGACGTTCTGAGGGTTTAGAATCGTGCGCCGTTTTGGCATTCGCGTCATATCGTCTTCCTTGAGTTCTTGCACGAGTGCTCGAACCGAGCGGGGTGCGTCCGAACGTCGTCTCGGCGAAGGCCAAGCTGTTACTTGGCGCCGCAGTTTTTATTTCTTCGCGCCGCCAACCTTGGCCGCACATGAAACCTTATGGTAGCGGTAGGCATGGCCAAATCGAAGTCCAAATCTGTTTACATTTGCCAATCATGCGGAGCGCAAAGCGCCAAGTGGGAGGGGCGCTGCCCCTCGTGCAGCGAATGGAACTCGTTTGTTGAAGAACGCGTAACCTCTGAATCTCCGGCTCGAGGTTTGTCGAGCGCAAGAGCAAGTGGTGCCCCAGTTGAACGCGGC
>JALHOI010000351.1 GCA_022843085.1 Pseudobdellovibrionaceae bacterium | reverse complement strand
CACTCGACGCTGGCCTATGTCAGTCCGATGCAGTTCGAGGAGCACTGGCTCGCTGATCAGGAAAAGCGAGCAGCATGACGGTCTCGGCTATGGGATGCGCTAAACAGGGGCAAGGTCACGCGAGAAATCCAGCCGATTCGCACCCCGTAGCTTCGACAGCAATACCCGATGCAGCTTGGTCCAGACACCGCGACGCTGCCAGTATCTGAGCCGCCGCCAGCCGGTCATCCCCGAACCGCAGCCCATCTCCTGT
The DNA here is from genome assembly GCA_022843085.1 of Pseudobdellovibrionaceae bacterium. GTDB lineage: Bacteria > Bdellovibrionota > Bdellovibrionia > Bdellovibrionales > JAMPXM01. The sequence goes on along the minus strand of JALHOI010000351.1, from coordinate 3,514 downwards.
GGCAGCATCTTCCAGGGAATGCCAGAACGCAGCACGAACAGTATCCCGGTGAGCACCTGCCGGTCGCTCAATGTCCGACGCCCGGCGTATCGCTTTCGCCTTCGCTTCTTCGGCAGCAGTGGTTCAATGTGGGCCCATAACTCGTCTTCTATCAACGGCTTCGGCATCATCACCTCCTCAAAACAGGCGAGGCAATACCGTACCAAGTCCGTCGTTAATGTACAAGCTTCATTTTGTTACGCGCTCTTATATTAATTGGCGGAGCAAGGGATCGCGTTCTTCTCGTCTTAAGGCGATCAGTCATCCTCCACTACCGCTCGGAACCACCGCACCTACAGCGCAGTATCCTGCGCGGCGGTTTGGAAGCTAAGTGGAAGTGTCCGGAGGAACGGGTGAAGCCCACTTGGAACCCAGCATGAGTCGGCGGGGGAATTGCTGGGACAATGCGGTTGCTGAGTCTTTCTTCGGGAGCCTGAAGAGAGAGCGCATCAAAAAACGAATCTATAAGAACCGGGAGATGGCGCGGGTGGATATCTCCGACTATATCGAATCGTTCTACAATCGAACGCGTCGCCACAGCTACTTAGGTGGGGTCAGCCGGAAGAGTTCGAAACGGCGGCTAAACGGGATCGCAAGCGTGTCCACTGAATCCTAGGAATTCCAAAGTGCGCCTGTTAATCCGCAGGTCCCCGGTTCGAACACAGGTCGATGACCCATTCAAATCAGATCTACGTTCACTAGACCACTCTTTCCAAAACCTCTATAGCTTCTGCACCGCAATTGCAACACGCCCGAGAACTAAAACATCCGTTTCCCGCGCTGCGTCATCCCGGTACGATCCAAGGTGGTCAATCGTCTCGGTAGCGATTGAGGGGTTGTCACACGCAATCAGAAAATCGCCCTGCAACCGGCGCTGCACACGACGCACCATCACGCGGTCACCCAGAAGCAGCGCGTAGACGCCATTGTCATCCGCAATGCGCGTATCGTTGGTGTCGACCAGCAACGGTGTGCCGTCCTGGATGCGCTGTGCCATGGCATCACCCCGCATGTGCAGCAAGACGAATCCGGCAAGGCCACGTCCTAACAACTGCGTCCAGATACTGTTCGGCACCGCCGTATGGTCCCACTCGCCATTTTCAGTTTTCAGCTGAGTGAGCGGCGCGACCAGATTTCCCCGAATCAGCCTAGCAAGCCGTGCGGGCAGTTTTGCCGCAATTAACGTCGCTTTTGTGCCCGATATGGCAAGTTCCGCAGAATCGTCAAATAAACGTGACGGATCCACCCCCAACTGGCGCCCCATCCGTCCGAGTTCCTCAAAACTCGGGTAAGTCTCCCCCCGCAACCAGTTGGCAGCAGTCGTGCCGCTCACCCCCACCCGCTCCTTGATCACGCGGGCCCGACCGCGCGGAGGCAGGCCCAGCTCACCGAGCATCACGTTGAGTCGCTGGGCAAAAGCCTTCATCCGCTCCGGATCATTGCGGGGCCTTTTCCCCGCCTCGGATTCATCTGCAGGTAGCACTGGTTTTCGTTCGTTGGCAGCCATCAGGCAGATTCCTTTTGATCTTCAGGGGCTCTAATCCCCCATGTCGTTGACATATATGAAGAATTCAAAATAACTACAGTTCTATTAAAAATAATTAAAGAAGTCTGTTGTAATTTTAAAGATAAATAATAATAATGTCCATAATTTCACAATATTCTTGGCATATGCACGATCTGAGCCGCTCGTGAAAAACCTTAACGCCAGTCATCCGAGATTCAATCAGCAACAGAAATAGTAATTAATAATCAAATATTTACATTAAATCCATGGATGACCTTGAGAATCTCAATCGCCAGATCGCTACTCACTGGCTGGGACGCCTCGATGCCGATCAGGAAGCGTACCTCGACTACACCTCCGTATGTCTCGGCCAACTGACCCACAGTGCCTCCGAAATGACCCGCCTGCTCGACTGCCTGAAACAGGAGGATCTGAGTGCAATGCTCGTCGCCAAACTCAATCGTCGCTACCTGAAATTCGCCCGCTTGGCGGCCAATGAAGCCATCGCCGGCAAACTCGAAATGCTGGTCCGACTCGGCATCACGCTGGAACAGGCGGACCTGCTGCGCAATCTCAGCGATGAGGAAATCGACCGGCTCGCCTTCGGCTGGGGTGGCCCCATCGTGCAATTCGCAGCCCAGACCTTCCGGCGCGGCGTAGCGCTGCATGCCCAGGCCGGCAAACACCACGCTACCGCTTTCGTTGCAGCACGCGTAGCAGGAACGCGCGGAGAACGTGCGTGATCGCGATCCCGGAGGATGCCAACCCCAATGATCCCCGTTGGGAAGTCGCCTACCTCCACCTCGCACACGGACTGGTCATGGCGGGCACGAGAGCCAAGATCATCGCGCGGTTTACTGACCTGCCCACAAAAAAGATCCAGCGCCTCTACCGGGCACTGCGGGGCATGGATCCGCCCGCGGGCCCCATCATGCAAGGAAATGCCCGGTTTTTCGCTATTCCCGGCAAGCACACCTCCGAAGCATGGAGCGTGCAATGCGCGGTTTTTCTGGCGTGCTTTGAGCGCATGGGTAAGATCACCACGGTTCCAGTACATCGCGGCTGGCAGATGCTCGCCGCGTTTACCGTCTACCAGAGCCTCACCGAGAAGCTCTACCGCGAGACCGCGGTCAAGCGGCTGGACATCAATCAAGCCTACGCCCTGCTCGCCCACTGCGGGTTTCTGGTACACCCCAGCGGCGCCGAACTCCAGCGCAAGGAGTGCCCAGTGTGCCTCATCAGCTATCCGGTCGTCACCACCGAGCGCCCCGATATCCAGGGCTGCCCGATCTGCGCGATCAATGCCAACAACATCCGGCTCTCCCAGCAAAGCAGCCGACCGGGATCAGCAACCCCTCCCGCCACCGCCTGAGGGGAGCATTTTCTCGCCAACCCCCCAAGTTTATTGAGGGATTAGGCCAGGCAATAAGGTTCGCGGCACGCAACTATCGTTGCATGCGCGAACCCTGCGAAACCTCCCCAAGCACATACGCATCGCGGCTTCCAGCGACGCCCCAGCGCGCACACCATTCTGGAAGACGCCAACACCGGCGACCGTTCCAGGGCAAGCGCCACTCGCGGTCAAATCCCGCCGTGAGTCATTCCGGTTATGGCCGACATTGAGCCGCGCTTTCTCAGATTCCGCGATGCGCCGGATTACCTCGGCATGGACCGCAACCGCTTCAACACCGAGGTCCGCCCACATGTCACGAATATTCCGATCGGCAAACAGGGCATTGCGTTCGACAGACATGAACTCGATCAATGGGCTGACCAGTACATGGCGCGGCACGGGCGGCGCGTCATTGACAAGGGCAAGGCGCTGGGTGAGGATTCCAAGCGCAGCGAGCGCCCCGTGCGGAAAGGAAGGATACAAAAATGGGGCGTAACACCAGTCCGGGGCTTTGTAGAAGAACCGGGATCTGGCACATCGACAAACGCATCAAAGGATACGGTCGCCTTTGCGAA
>JALHOI010000350.1 GCA_022843085.1 Pseudobdellovibrionaceae bacterium | reverse complement strand
AAGTTTCGAGCGGAGATTTGGTGCGTTTTCGTCATGGATTTTGTTGCCTCTATATACTGCCAGTGTGCAGTTTCACGGCTTCGTCACTTTTGATGCTTGTGCCGCTGCCAGAGATTCGGGGCTTTGAAGCTGTTGATTTCCAGTACGGCGTGGGTCGGAATCGAAAATGAGTCCGAGTTTGTCGAGCATTTCGTTCGACTTAGCGACCTCTGCCAAATGTGTGTCTGGATCGAAGCCCAATTCGCGAATAGCTTGGGGTAAAGTCTGAAGACCTGCGCGGATTGCCGACGTAGTAGCCGAAACTTCATCAACTGGAGAGATCATAGCTCGTGCGGGCGGTGTCCAAGACACGCTAACGCCGGTCACGTCTACGCCGCGAAGGGCGCAGAACTTTTTGAATCTTTCGAAAGAAGGTTTCAGAAAGCGTGGAACCAATAGGTGCCAGCGCCATTGATCGACGTTCGCGCGAAACTGAAGGTCGCCGAGACGGCCAGAACTGAAGTTCACTTGCGACAAGTCGCCAGAAAGAGCCTCGTAGGTAATGCCCATTCCAGATGCAATTTCTCGTAATGACAATTTCGCCGTACCTTCGAAACCTTCTGGGTTTGGAAGCGTCGGAAATTCGATTTTTTCGCCCTGGTTCAGATAAATTCTTGATCCGGGTTCAACGGCAGAGTCTTCTTCGCGCTTTTCTTTTAAGAGATCGCCTGTAAGCGGGGATGGCTCTGAAGTGACGACGGCGGTGATCGCAGCCGAGAGTTTTAGTCTCATCAGCTGAGTCCATTGAAGTTCAGCAAGCGATTTTACGGTGTGAAGAACCGGTGCAAACCAAGAAACGCCACGGAGTTGTCCGGGTCGGTCTTGTCTGAAGACGTGGATGATTGAAGCCGCGTCCACGACTTGCGAAGTATATGCGCCTTCACCTGGATGATGTGTGAAGAGGTGGTAGGCTTTTGGTCGATTGAATTGATCGACAACGATGCCTGAAACGGTGCGCTCGCCTGACTTTGAAGTTTGATCGACTGATTTTATATAGTCTGATTCAAGAACTTGAAGACGAACGGAACCGTCGAGGATGATTTCTTTTAGAATTACTTCTCCGTCAGCGACGATTGCAGACATCACTTGATTTTGAAGACCAGCGAAGTCGGTCATTCCGTCGATTGAGCAGAGACCGCCAGACCATTCGAGCCAAAGATCATTGATCTGTTTTTGTTTCTCTGGGTCTGCATGTTTAATTTGAGCTTCGATGCCCCAGCCGACTACGCCATTAACGATTACGTTTTGGGCTTTGGTCGCAAAAGGCGCGTTCCGAATGAGATCACGGACATTTCCGCGAATAGGTGAAATCGCACTCCGAAGTTCGGCGTTGGCAGAACGATTGTTCGGACGCGTTTGGGAAGTCGAAAATGATTGGGCCGCGTCGTACTGGCGTGTAAGAACGATGCCAGTTTGCCGAGCTAGGATTCGTTTGTTCAGCGCCGATGGCGAGAAAAAACCAATCGCACGGTCCAATAGAGGTAAAGCAGACACGTTTGCCTGCTTCGATTTGATTGGTTTGTTAGCCATTATTCTTTGCTCGGGTATTTTGAAAAGCTGCCACGGATGTTCGTGGTATTTGCGACGGGCTTTTCAGGATGGGCTTCCGCTTCAATTGCTGCCTCTACGCGAGCGATGATCTTTTCGATTTCGCTCAGCGATCGAAAGCTGACGGTGCGTTCGCCAATTTGAACTGAAGTTGTTCCGCTGAGATAGGCGGCTTTAAGCGGGGCGAGGTCTGCTTCGGTGAAGGTCATGGGACTCCAAGAGCCCGCATGGAGGGGACTCTATATACTGCCAGTGTGCAGTTTTAGAATCGGCGTTTGAGACCAGGATTCTTCCAGATCGGATTTTGCGGCTTTGGCTTTTGGACCATCGGCTTTGGCGGCACGGTTTCGTCTTCGCCTTCCAACGCTTTCCACTCTTGAGACGAGAAGCGATCTAAACCGTACATAGCAGCAGCGGCTCTTGCGTAAACTGCTGTGTCGAGTTGTTCGTTTCTCGCCCGTTGTTTTTCCCATACGTGAACGGTCTGTGAACCCTTTCGAACTGCGACCAATGCTTCAGAAGCTAAACCCAAGAAGAAATCCATGTCGTATTCGGGAAAGTGACAATAGTTGGGAACGTGTTCTTCGCCATCGAGCGGCGAGGCCAAAAGCAGATTGGAGTAAAGTTCCTGCTTGAGATGTGATGAGCCGACAACCCAAAGAGATTGCGAGTAATCACGTTTTGAACCATCGAGGTTCGGAGAAAGCGGTGATCCTTGCTTGAATGCGGTCTGTTGGGAGTCGGAACCCTTGATAGCCCTTACTTTGTAGACACTGAATTTCGAAACGAAGTCGTACACCTTCGAAGTATTGAAACCTGAATCGACGCAAGTTAGCGCTATCGGGAGTCGCCGCGACGAATTTAGAACCGGATAGGTCGATTGAATGAGTTTGTGCAGTTCAGTCCAAGGTTCGTCGGTATGAGTTGGGCCAACGAAAACTCGGTAGTCGATTGAATAGCGCTGTTTGTCTTTGGTCCAACCAAAGACTTGAGCTTCGAGGCGATCTGCCTGAACGTCCACGCCCATAGTAAGAAATGCGATTTCTTTGTTCGGAACGGTTCCAATTGGATACTGCTCGCGTCTTTCGTAAAGCCTTGTGTGATCCGGGACATCCACTTTTGGCTTCCAGGTTTCAGCCAAAGAAGTGTTGACGAAAACTTTCAGTTTTTCCTGGTCATGCTTTGATTCGAGAAACTTTTCGACCAAACGAGACAGAGGCTGCCAAGGAGACGCGATAGCGTTGACACTAAAACCCGCGTGACCGTTGAATGGTTTCGTTGCGATGTAGGTTCCGTTTGAAACAGCCTTCAGTCGTTCGGTTTCCGTCCAAGGTTCTTCACAGTGAGAGCATTCGTAGCGAGTCGTATTTGGATCATTTGCAGTCCACTTTACTTGGGACCAAACTAAGCGATCGTATTCATCGCAGTGCGGGCAGCGTCCGTGAAAGAATCGTTGGTCCGACTCGGCGAAACGGGCCGCTATTTTCGATGAGCCTTCGTTAGTCGGCGAACAAACCGCGACCGATAGCGCATTCCAGAATGTTTCTAGACGTTGTTCGATGAGCTTTTCAGGGTCACCTTCAGAGCCAGATGTTTTGTATTTGTCGATCTCGTCCATGAGCACGACGCGAACTGGGCGACTGGCTACGTCGCTTGGACTTCCAGCCGAAACTACGGTGATGTGTCCGCCTGGAAACGATTTGTGCAGTTTGGTATTTCCAGAATCACGTTCGCGTTTGTCTTTAATGAGGCCGCGAAGAGCGGGAGTGTCTCGAATCATTGGATCGAGTCGGTCGGTGGACCAAGTGTCTGCCAAGGTTCCGATCGGCTGCATGACAATGACCGGACTTGGATCTTGAGAGATGAAGTACCCGACGATGTTGTTAATCAGTTCGGTTTTCAGAAGCTGGGTCGGTCCCATGACCGTTATCTTCGAAACACCCTTTTCGGAAACGGCTAGCATTGGGCCGCGTGCCGCCTCAACCAAATCAGTAGACCACTTTCCGGGTGTCGAACTCGATTCTGCCGAGAGGTACCGGTTTTGGTCGGCCCACTCGACCAAATTTTGACGTGGCGATGCCTTCAGAACTTGAATTCTGATTTCGCGTAGCGTGTTTAGCAGGTCAGACATTATGTAGGTTCGGTTGGGTCAGGCTGTTGTGCAGTAGAAGCCAATGATTCGAT
>JALHOI010000349.1 GCA_022843085.1 Pseudobdellovibrionaceae bacterium | reverse complement strand
CCGACGTACGCGACGTTCGATGGGACAGCGATGAAGGCTTTCTTTGCTTGCTCCGGCTTCGCGCTCCAATAGGCGTTGTCGGCTTTGACGATACCTTTCCAAGCCTTGTCCATCTTGACGAGGGGATCGATCCTACGTGCTTCCGCGCCAATTGCGGCGTCTTCTGATCCGAACATTGGGACTCGTCTTTCGAGATCTGAGTTTCGCATGTACGCGTAAACGTTTCCGGTCGACGCCGAAAGAATTAGTGCTTCAAGTTGGTCTTGAGTAAACGTGATTTTACCGCGGTTTCGCCGAAGGTGGAATTGGCGGAGTAGTTCGTACCGAGCTCGCATGTAGTACGGAATATTATTTATCCATGTTTCATGTGAACCCTCAAAGCCGATGAATTGGATTCGGCTTCCCGGTTGGGCTAGGGCTTCGGACACGTATTTAAAATCTTCGTTCGCGTGATTTTCAACGGTCAGAGACCTGAAATCGAATCCTTCACTCGGGCGCACCATGTCGCTGATATCCAAACCAAACTGCGATTCAAAAGATTCGGCAAATCGGGCCTTACTTTCACGCGTGATCATTCCTTCATAGGGTTTGCGGTTATCAGCTGCGATTCTTTTCAACATTTGATTGAATTCGTCATCTGAGATTGCCATCAGCTGACCCGAGTCGATCATTCTGCTAATCTGATCGATTTGTCGATCGCCATGGATATGACCCACAACCGTAATGGTTCTTCCATCCGCAAACGTGACACTCTTTGCACGCCCTCTGACCATCGGATTCTCGATTTCGATTGCGGCACAGATTCGTTCGGTCTGAGCGGGCGCAGCCGGGCTTACATCTGTCGAAAAGATCGACAGAAGAACGAGGCAAGTCGTGATTAATTTTGGTTTCGCGCCTTCGGTGTTCATCGAAGCTTAGACATCGCAAGCCTAGTGCCGAGTCTCACGACGGCTGACCACTTTTGAGTGGCAAAACCGAGCGCACAGTTGGTCCTGTCGAAGTTCAAATCACATTTAAGTGATGTGACCTTCGACACGACCACCACCTTGAATGGCCCGGGCCTGACTCCGAATTGCGATGGGCGGCGAAACCTAGGCCTATCTTTAGTCGAGTTTCAATTGTCATCCAGAGAAGCCGATTCAGCCTAAGTGGTCATATTATGGCTTTCACTTCTCATCTTGTTTAGCAGCGTGGCTGCGGCTAAGGAATGTTCGAACGAGCTTCGTATTTCGGCTCCGTCCACGGTCGTCGCCGATGTCACCTGCGCCATCAGTAAAGAGCCACTACAAGAGTTCATCAAGCGAGCCGATCCATGCGTCAGCCGGGGTCTACTCGTCCCGGAAATCGACCTACCACTTTGCAGAACGGCGATGGGGTTCGGCGACAGTAAATCCAAACCAATTTCGATTGAAAAATTAGAGCAACTTGCGAATGAAATTGTTCGTCCAGCTCGATTTAATAAAATGTACCGCGACTCATTAAGTCGGCCAGAGCTTGCGAAGCTTATGAGCGACTTAGCCAGACATCTTCAAGAACGCGGCATGAAGTATATTGGCTGCGATGATCTTCGTTCGGCCGTGAATGACGCCTACACCGAGGCCAAAAAAGAGAACCGGATCGGTGAATGTTACCAAATCGAAACTCTCGGCGGTGCGAAGTATCTTTTTGGCCCAGTGGCAAGAGCCGTCTCAGTCTCACCGGCACAGCAAAAAAGTATTGAAGACCTGTTTTCGACGCAAATCCCCTCGCATTTGGACAGGTTCGATACAGACCTCATTCTAGACGAGAGATTTACAATTGAGGATCTGAAGGAGCTACGAGCCCTTCGAAAGGCGAGTGAGATGTTCGAGCAGGCGACGCCGCTGAGAAACGATGCTGCGGGAGGATTTTTTTCGAATTTGATGGGCGAACTCACTGGAGGTGATCAGCTCAATTGCAATGTCGAGGCGAGCACCCACATCGTTTTCCTGAAAACACTTGTGCGAAAAGGTGTCCTGAAGAAGTTTCATGTTGTTGGAACAATCGAGCGGCAAGCCGAGAAATCAGATTTTAGAAAAGACATTGGTCAAACGGGGCACGTCGCAGTTTTGTTGCGAAGTCGCGAAACTGGCCACGAGGTTGTCTACGACAGTTGGTTCGGAAAAGGTGGGGAAGCTGCGCACATTTTGCTGCCTGATGACTGGCGCAATCTAAATCTGAATTTCAAAAATGATTTTCGTAACGTTGTGCCATTGCTGCCCGATAGCCGCAACTGAAGCAGCTGGCTTCTGCTATCGTTCTCCGGCTTCGTAAGGGCGGCCGATTTTCCGCCGCCGTCTCAAGCTAAATTGAAATGTGCTCGTAGCCCGTTCCTTGGCATTTTGCTTCGTTGGCCAAAAGGTAATCTTCAACCGCGGTACGAAAATCAGCTTCACCAGGAGAGGGTGGAATCTGCCGCATCAGCTGTCCGACTTCTCGCGCGCATTCTTTCGACAGATTCGAGACAATCCCGCTTCCCGGCATTCTCCAGCCTCTCGTTGTGGTTATGAGGTGTTCGATGTAGGTGACACTCAATGTTTTAGAAGGCGAATAAAAACTTCGGGTGACGGCAACGAGGGAAACCTGATTTCCGAGCACTTTGGTCGGCAAATTGAACTTCATTTGAAGCCCCGCATCGTCAACAGAAAAGACCGCAGCGTGGTTTTCGCTGGCAATCATGTATTGTGCTTCTGTCGAAACACTGTCTGTCGCTTCCACGAGCGAAAATTTGTCGCAGCTTGGAATTTGAAATGTGTTCGTCCAACGGGTGCCGTCGGCGTTTTCTCGAGTGACTTCGACCGTTCCATTATTAACGCATGTTGCTGACAAGGTCGCCGCGGCGAATGCTGATTTGCTAAAAGCGAGAATCGAAAACGCAAGAAGTAGTTTAAACATCGATACGCCTTTTGTTTATAAATTATGAAGCTGACTAAACCGTAGAAAGGGGGTCGACAGGGTGTCAACAACTGAAAATAGTTGATGACACGACGGGGTATTAAGTGTGCCGGGATATGGAGTCTCATTGATTTTAGGATTTACTCCTTCTGAACACGCGCCCGCCGCGTTTAATAAATTTAACCGTGCTCGGAAGATGCGTTGTTTGGGTCGTCGTAGGTTTGAGTATCTCTGAATTCATTTCTTCTGGTTGAAGGTTCGTGAATTTTCGGCCGAATTTATCGACGACCATGTGAAACGAATAAATGTCCTGGCTATGAATTTCGCCTTTTACTTCGATGTAATGGCCATATTCTAAAATGGTGGGGGTTTTAAGGTTGCCTCCGACGTAGAGACCGTAATCACAAAGCGAGTCGCCGAGGACAGCATTCGTTGCTTCGAGGTGGCCGAGAATGTGAATTGCAGATAGGCTGATGAGACTCTCACATTGAACGTTTCCCAAAACGATCAGCAAACTGGTATCGACTTTTTCGCAATCTTCAAGAATGCCTTCGACATGAAGATCCCCAGCAACGAGGATGATGTCAGCTCCCACCGCTAATTTCGTCTTTTGTAATGGCCCGCGGTGGATGGTCACCGTAGACCGTTCACTGAATCTTATAAGCTCATCAAGCATCGCCTGACTTCCCGAGTAGGCGCGTATAACTTGGCTCGCCTCTGAACAAGAGACAGTTTCGAATGCCGGGTCGCTCGCCATGTCAGATCCTTTCTCTAGTTGCCCTCGGGCAGTGGTAGAACCCTAAACAAGTTCTTTCATTGCCGCACGAACATTTGCCCAGATGGTTGGCTCGGTGCAGCCG
>JALHOI010000348.1 GCA_022843085.1 Pseudobdellovibrionaceae bacterium | reverse complement strand
AGAAATTTGGCCATCTCAAGAACAAAAAGTTCAGCCATCGCCTGCTCGAGTAGCTCAAGACCCGCTGGAGCCAGCGCAGCTGCCGCCTGCTCGACGACGGATAGCTTGTCTTGAGCCGTGGCCCGGTAGCCCGCCATCCAATGACGCGTCAGGAGAAGGGTGAAGAGATCGCCCGCGCGGTCCATCTCGGCCCGCAAAGCATCAACCCCTTTTTCGCGCAAAAAATCGTCGGGGTCCATTCCGTCAGGCAGGATCACACCACGCGGGCGGATGTCAGCTGCGAGCAAGGCCGGCAGACTACGCTCGGCGCCCTGTATCCCCGCCCTGTCACCGTCGAGCAGCATAACGACGTTGGGTGTCATTCGGCGGATGAGTTTTCCGTGATCGGGAGTAAACGCGGTACCGAGAATCGCCCCCACATTCTTGAGCCCGGCGCCGTACAGAGCCACAGCATCCATGTAACCTTCGACTATAATGGCCTCATCTTGGGACCGGATAAATCGGGCCGTGACGTCCAGGCCATATAGCACCCGGCCTTTGTGAAAAACGGGGCTTTCGGGCGAATTTAGATATTTTGGCTCGCCCTCTCCCATGACCCGCCCGCCGAAACCTAGAACATCACCCGATGTCGAGAGGATCGGAAACATGAGGCGGCCCCGAAAAAGATCGTAGTGCGACTCTCCCGTCGGACGATTCGATTTTTTAACAAGCCCCGCTTGCTCGCCAATCTGCAGCGGAATTCGACGTTGCTTCATCACATTTGTCAGGCCCTGCCATTCATCCGGCGAAAAACCGATCTGAAAGGCTTCTACAATTTCGGGGGTGAGTCCCCGCTTCACGGCATAGACACGAACCGGATTGTTTTCGGGTAGCTTCTGAAGCGAATTCGCGAAGTACGAAGCGGCCAACCGATTGAGCTGCAAAACATTCTCACGCGTTTCGCGGTGCCGCTTTTCATTTGGATTTTCGTCGCGCTCTGGAAGTGCGATGTTCGACCGCCGCGCGAGAAATTCAATCGATTCGGGAAATGAAAATCCGTTGAAGACCTGCAGGAAGGTAAAAATGTTGCCCGATTTTTTGCAGCCAAAGCAGTTGTAAAGCTGCTTGTCTTCGCTCACCGAAAAGCTCGCTGTCTTGTCGTTGTGATCGGGAAATGGACAACGACCCATAAAGTTCGACCCTGTCGAGCGCAACTGCGTGTAGGGCGCAATTACATCGACAATGTTGTTCGCTTCGCGAACTTTATCGACAAAGTCAGGAGCAAATCTCAATTTCGCTGTTCCTCACACGCTTTAAGTTCAGATCGGAATTTCAGATCGGAATTTCAGACCGGCAGTTCACATCAAAGGTTCAGATCTTACTTCGTCTGCAGGCTACGCTTGACGACCTCGCTCACCATTTTGTTGTCGGCGCTGCCGGCGGTGCGGGCCTGCACCTCTTTCATCACGGCCCCCATGTCTTTGACGCTGGTGGCTTTTAAAGCCGCCATGACTTCGAGAACAACTTTTTCAACCTGCTCAAGCGACATCTGTGCCGGCATGTACTGTTCAAGCAATTTCAGTTCGGCGGTTTCACCGTCGACCAAGTCTTGTCGTTTTGCGGCCGCGTACTGTTCGATCGACTCTTTTCGCTGCTTCACAAGCTTCTTGAGAATTCCAAGATGCTCGTCTTCGCCCATCGGTTCTGGACGCATTTCGATTTCGCGATTCTTAAAGGCGGCTTGCACCATTCGCAGGGCGTTGAGCTTCGCCGAATCTTTCGCTCGCATCGCCTCTTTAATGTCGGTCATGATTTGATCACGCAGTCCCATGCTACCTACTCCTGATGGGCTTACGCCCCTAAAATGAAAAGAGCCGGCGAACCGGCTCTTTAAACTTAACCGATCAATTCGAGATTCGAGTCGCAACTCGAGCCTTGAATTATTCGCCGTGTTTCTTTTGTTTTTTGAGAAGACGCTTGCGAGCAGAAATCGATTTTTTCTTAAGTCGCACGCTTGGTTTCTCGAAGTGCTCACGCTTCTTTACTTCAGACAGTATGCCGGCTTTTTCACACGATTTTTTGAATCGGCGAAAGGCTGCTTCGAAACTTTCGTTGTCTCGCAGTTTAACTAAAGCCATTTAAATTCACCTGCCCTTCGAACTTCTCACCGTCTCGCGGCGGAAGCCTTTAAAAGTCGCCAAGCGTAGAAGAGCCTGGCGCAATCTCATGAGCTAGCACGGGGATGACCGTGCCACAAACGATATTGAGGCGGACAAAGTACTTTCTTGACGTGCTCTAAGCACGCGGTATTGCTGCAATATGGCAGAACGCGATCTCGACTTTATGACTCTTGCCCTTGAACTCGCCCAGGCCGCAGCCGACCGCGGCGAAGTGCCTGTCGGCGCGATTCTCGTGCAAAATGAACAGGTTATCGCGTCTTCCGGCAATGCGAAGGAAGCCGAGTTTGACCCGCTCGGTCACGCCGAGATTCGAGTCATTCAGGCCGCGGCTAAAAGCTTGGGGCGGTGGCGCCTCACCGGTTGCACGCTTTATGTCACGCTCGAGCCCTGCACGATGTGCGCGGGCGCCATGGTCCACGCACGAGTCGACCGCGTCGTGTACGGGGCGGCCGACCCGAAAGCGGGCGCTGTGGAATCGCTTTATCAAATTCTTTCTGACGCGCGACTCAATCACCGGCCGAAAGTTAGCGGCGGAGTTCTTGCTAAACAATGTGGCGAAATTCTCTCGAGTTTTTTTGCGGCTCGTCGCGACGCTTTGAAATCGACAACTCGAAAATCCTAGACGACTTAATGAATAAAGCTTAAGTCGACCAAGCCTTGATCGCACCAAGATGGAGCCTTCAGGGCGTTTTTATTTCTAGGTTTTTATTTCAAGAGAACGACGAGGACCCATGACACCCGAAAAAACGACCGACACTTTGCTCGAGAAATTTTCGCATCCGATGATGTACGTGAATGATTTGGGCCGTGCCGTAGCTTGGTATCAAGAAATGCTGGGCTTCGAAGCGCGCTTCGTGGCGCCGAACTCGTACGCCTCACTTCATCATCCAAAACTGGGGATGCGTCTTGACCTGCACCCGACCGAAGCGAATTCAAAAGACGTTGGGTTCGGTCCGATTCCGTATTTCATGACGGCCGACCTCGACGCCGCTGTCGCGACTCTAAAAGATCGCGGCGTCAAGGTCGGAACGCCTCGCTCTGAAGGCAGCGACCATCGGTTCGTTTCCTTCTGGGATTCCGAGGGAAACACCCTCGGACTTGAACAAACGGTTCATCGCTAGTCGGAAAATTAAAGTTCGGTCGCGCCGCCCATCCAATTTTGGATGGCTTTCGGAATACGAATTTTACCGTCGGCCTGCTGCAACTGTTCAAGAAACGGGACCAAGATTCGCGGAGTCGCAACCGCCGTATTGTTCAGCGTATGAACAAATTTAACTGTGCCCTCTTTGTCGCGGTAACGAAGATTCGTGCGCCGCGCCTGCCAATCGTGAAGGGACGAGCACGAGTGGGTTTCGCGGTAAAGGTTTTCGCTGGGCACCCAGGTCTCGATGTCGAACATCCGAAATTTTCCGGCACCCATATCGCCCGTGCAAACTTCGACAACCCGGTAGTGAAGTTCAAGGTCTTGAAGAATCTCTTCCGACGTTTCGAGCAAAAGTTTGTGAAGTCGCGCGCTTTCATTCGCATCGTTCTTACCCAGAATGTACTGCTCGACTTTGTTAAACTGGTGAACACGAATCAAGCCACGAACGTCGCGGCCCGCGCTGCCCGCCTCGCGACGAAAGCACGGCGACATTCCGCCGT
>JALHOI010000347.1 GCA_022843085.1 Pseudobdellovibrionaceae bacterium | reverse complement strand
AAAATTCTTTTCTACAAACCGACGCTCGATCCAAAAAGTGTTCTTCGATCAAGCATGAGTCTGATCTCAGATTCGAATCGACTTTCGGTCGAGCACGGTGTGCCCGAGTTGACCGCAAGAATACTTCGTGAAGGATCTGAGCTTCTGCAGCTCGGGTTAAGTTCTGAACGCATCGAAGTTATTTTGAACGAGCGCGTCTTTCAGGCTGGTCGACGAATGCGTCGAGTTGGAACTGCCGTACGAAACTTGGCGAAGTATCCTCCTGCCTTTGGTCTGATGGGAACCGTATTAGGTTTGGTCAACTTGATGCGCGGAATTTCGACCGGTCTAACAGCCCAGCAAACGGGTTTAGAAATGGCCGTCGCACTGGTTGCAACCATGTACGGTTTGTTGATCGCCAACTTCCTCGTGAACCCGGCCGGCGAAATGATCATGAAGAAGGCCCATGAAGATGAAGAGTCGGCCGAGATCGCGTTACAGGCCGTTCTTCTTGCGGCTGACAAGACGTCCGCGCTTGAAGCGCAGGAAATCTTAAATAGCTATGTGGATGTCCGCCATCGCATTGATGTCGTCGGCTCGTTCTTAACCCAAGAACAAACTGAGGTCGGTGTCGCGGCGTGAAAAAAGCGAATGGATTAAAACTCAATTTAAGAAGCCGTCACGTCGAGCCCGAAGA
Source organism: Pseudobdellovibrionaceae bacterium (assembly GCA_022843085.1). Lineage (GTDB taxonomy): Bacteria > Bdellovibrionota > Bdellovibrionia > Bdellovibrionales > JAMPXM01. Next base: position 3,132 of record JALHOI010000347.1, on the reverse strand, counting down.
GGCCGACAGCGAAGGTTCGTGGGCGATCAGCTATGGCGACATGGTGACGCTTCTCTTATGTTTTTTCATTCTGTTCTTCACTGTTGATCCAGAACGCACAAAATCCGAGGCGCTGCAGCAGGCGATGATGAACGTCTTCATCGACTCTGACAGAACGCCGGCGGCAGAGAACAACCGAAAGGCGCAGAATTTGCCGAAGGGTGAGGTCACTGAACTTCAGGCCGACATCAACGACGCCTGGGGCGGCAAAGTTCACAAGATGGGAAGTCAGCTTGTCATCGAGTTTCCAGGCGTCTCGTTTTTTAAAAGCGGCGAAACCAAGTTGACCGCACAAGGTCAGGCAAGTCTTGAAAAATTCTCGCGACTGTTCGTTCCGTTCGCGGGTACTAACGTTGTTTCTATTCAGGCTTTTACGGATATGAAACCTGTTCTACAAAAGCCCGGTCGAAAGTTTTCTGACAATCTTGAATTGTCGGCATTGCGGTCGGTTTCGACGATGCGCGTGCTTCAATATGCAGGGATTCCACTGACACGCATGCGCGTGGCCGGATTCGGAGAAATGCGAACGACCGCACGAGATCTTGCCAATGTTCAAGTCGACAAGATTTCGCCTTTTGATCTCGCTAGAAAAGTAGTGATTGTGATTCAGCCCGAGGGGAAAACTGATCCATGAGCGTTTTACTTCAAACCAAAAGTCGATTTTCGAGCGTCTGCCGAAAATCCAGAGTTGGATCTCTTCTGCTTGCAATCGTATTGCAGGTCGTTTTTTCGACCGCGGTCTATGCTCAAGGATCGCAAGATGCGACGGGCAAACATCCACGCGTCGCTGAAATTGAAAACGGGCTCGTTAAGGATGCGACGACATTTTTGAAGAGCCGATTTCCAAATTTACCGTTCCTTGTATCTGTCAGCATCGATCCGTTGCGAAGAGATGACGGGGTACGCCGAGACTCTTCGAGCGAGCGTTTGCCTTATTTCGAAGACAGCGACGAAGAAATTAAGGACGAGTGGGACAACCCAAACGTTTCGACTTTCGCTTTGATGGCCAGGATCAAGAAAGCGGCCGTCACAGTATCGGTTTCGTCAAACGTGACGGACGAAGAAATTTCTGAAGTCAGAACCTCTTTGATTCAAGTCCTAAACCTGATTCCGGCCCGCGACGAAGTCGTCATTCAGAAGCGCGCCTGGAGCCAATTGCAGGACTCAAAACCGGACAGCCAAACTGTCATTCTGTTTTCGGCTTTGGGTTTTGGAGCCGTGCTTATCGCGCTTGGTGGCTTGTTCTTTATCACTCGCAACTCGGTAAAAGAGATCGGAAGCGCAATCGGCAATGGCGCAGCAAAAGCGGTGGGTGGCGTTTCGACGTCAGGCGTCTCGTCTGCGGGACCTAGTCTAGCCGCTGAGGGTATCGACGGTCGCTCGTCGACGGGGTCGGGCGTCGGCGGAGACGTTAAGTTTTCGGATCCCCTGCGTATGCGAGAGGTTGTCTCGCAAAGTGTTCGCGTCTTGAATGAATCTGCGACGTTTCCGAATCTTCAAGATATAATCTTGCTCGATCGCGCCGGAAAAAAGAATCCCGCGATGATGGGAGCACTGCTATCCGAGTTTTCTGAAGATCTGCAAAGACGTCTGTTTTCGTACAGCTACCAAATCCACTGGCTTCAGGCGATGACTGATCCAGGCGAAATTTCTTCTGAGGTTGTTGAACTTCTGGGTCGGTTGATGCGAAACCAAAGAAACCCGGATTCAATTCCGCTTCAGAATGTTTTGATTTATGTCTGGCGACTCGACGAACAAATTGCACCGTTTCTTCGAAGCATAGAACAGGACGAAGCCTTCGCCATATTGTCACATTTGCCAAAGACAGTTTCTCTGTCGGCCGCACGCGCGGCGTTTCCAGGAAACTGGGGCACAGTTTTAGACACCGGGTTCAAGCCAAAAGCACTTTCAAAAGAAAGACTCGAGAAAATCGCGACGAAAGCGATTCAAACGAAAGCTCTTCGAGATTTGTCGATTCTTGATCAGTACCGGCAAGAGCGAGATCTACTTGAATACCTACTGATTGCTGAACCGGTCGAAGAAAAGGAAATTTACCTCGCGTCACCGGCGCAATCGGTCATTCACAGCATGAGACCGCCCTTCTACAAAGTTTTTGAACTTTCGAGTGAAGAGCTTGACGTGATCGTTCCAAAAGTTTCGCTAGACGACTGGTCGCTCGCATTGCTTAATACAAACCGAGTAGCTCGCCGCGAGATCGAAAAGAAGTTCTCGGACAAACAGAAATTTGTTTTTATTGAGAAGCTAAGGAAGTTCGACCAAAATCCGCCCGACAAAACGCGCGTTGGTGCGGCCCGCGAACGCCTTGCGCGATTTATTCAAATTCAGTTGGCAGAACGAAACGATCTCGCGAATGCGGTTGCGAGCCAGTCCGTAGGGAAAGTGTCAAATGAGAATCAGGCTGCTTAGAACATTGATGGCCTCAGCACTGATCGGTTCAGCGCTTGTCGGTCGTGGTTCGATTGCTGAGGCTGGCGATAACAAGCTCGAATTTTCGGCTGGAGCTTACTCTCTGAATGCGACGACAGCGAAGCGGACGGGAAGTCTTTCGGGACTTGGAATTTACCGCATCGGCTATAGTTACGGTTTCGGCAACCAGTTCGAGTTTCAACTCGGATACTCGCTGTTTATGTCGGGCATCATTACTGGCGACCTGGGGTTTGGTCCGGACTTGGGTGTTTTGTACTATCCCGTCACCGACACCGGTATTCGTAAAATTACGACTGAAAATGTTCAACTCTCGGTCGAAGATGTGGTGCGCCCATTTTTGACATTCGGATTTCACCAGCGACAATTTCAGAGCGTCGATTCGTCGTATGCCGGGTTCTCTGTCGGAGGCGGAGCCGAGTACGGTTGGTCGCCTGCCTATAGCCTCAAAGGACAAATTCGATATCTCTTCTTGAATGGCCCTTCGAACGCGACCGCGAATCAGCTGGATCTCTTGTTCGGAGTTAATTTTTCTTTATAACTAGGTGGCGGGGTGGCGGGCGGCTTCGCGTTTTTCGCGACGCGGCCGTCGTGGCCTCGCCCGATCGGCCCGAGGGCCTTCCGGGCCCTCGGGCCGCGATTACGCAG
>JALHOI010000346.1 GCA_022843085.1 Pseudobdellovibrionaceae bacterium | reverse complement strand
GGCTTGTCGATTTACGGGCGCAAAAACAGTCGCTGTGGAGCACGCGCTACGGGACGATCTCATCCAGTGCATTCTTGAAGCGCACGAAAACTTCGCGGTAGCTGGCGGCGGTGATTTCAATCTTGAAACAACTTACTAGAACAAGCATTCACGACAAAGTCGAAGCATGTGCAAAGGGCGAGTATCCGTTTCTGATAGCGAGGCTTCGTTCAGGCTGGCTGTGCCTGGCTGAAACCCAACCGCTCAGAGGCTACTGCATTCTCTTCTCTGACCCCGTCGCAAGCCACATGAATGCGCTCTCGATCGATGAGCGTGCTCAATGGGGGCTTGACTGCGCGCGAAGTGGCGACGCGCTGATCAGTGTCCTAGGCGCAATTCGTATCAATTACGAAACCTGGGGAAACGTTGATCCCGCACTGCACACGCACATTACGCCGCGGTTTTCTGACGAACCTGCCGATCGTCGCACGGGTACACCTCGTCAAGCCTACGATGTCACCACGCCAAAGACCGACTTGAATAACCCCGAAGTTGTCAAACTCATCGAAGATTTGCGCCGCGAACTTTTGCGCTAAAACTACACCGAGAATAGGTCGCTAGATCACGATGGTCCCGTGACGCAGACTCGGTCACGACAATAAGAACTCGAAGTCTTTTTGCGACAGTCGCGACGTTCCGTTGGCCGACATGTCGGCTGCGGTTTCAACCGACGTCGACCCAGGTTCGCCGAAGAGCGCATCGAATCTTCGACTCTTAAGCTCTTTCAGAACTTCGATTTTTTCTTCGACCGAATCTCGAATGATGTAGCGATAAACTTGAACGGCCTTCGTTTGCCCTATGCGATGCGCCCGGTCGGTCGCTTGGTTTTCGACGGCTGGATTCCACCAAGGTTCGATGTGGAAAATATACGAAGCCTTCACTAGGTTCAGCCCAACACCACCGGTTTTAAGCGTCATCAGCATGACCGCACCGCCTTGGTATTCATCAAAACCGCGAAGCTTGCGTTCGCGCTCGGTTCGCGAATCGGCACCGCTCATCTCAAAGAAGGGAATGTTGGCTAAAGCGAGAGCACTTCGTATGCGTTCAAAAGTTGCTAAGAACTGAGTAAAGACGAGCGCGCTCGAGCCTTCGCTCGTGATCTGCGAAATAGCTTCGACGAGTGTCGTGATTTTTGGTGGCTCACCTTTGTACTCGACCCCCGGGACTCCGCGCGGATCCGAGCACACTTGCCGAAGGCGAAGCAGTGCCGTCAGCATTTGAAGTTGCGTCTTTGCTTCGCCATCTTTTGCGATCTGGTCGCGAATCTGACGGTTGTAGCTTGTCGCGATGTCCCTATAGATGCGTTTCTGTTCGTCATCGAACGGAAGTCGCATCGTTGATTCGGTTTTTTCGGGCAACTGATGCATGACTTGCGACTTCGTTCGGCGCAGAAGAAGGGGTTTTGTTTTCAGTTTCAATTCGTCGAGATCTTCGCGCAGGACCCTGACAGGATTAACGAATCTCTCGCGGAAAGCGGGAAGTTCGCCCAAGGCACCTGAGACGCATAGATCAAACAGCGAATAAAATTCGCCGTAGTGGTTTTCTAGCGGTGTGCCGGTGAGGCAGAGTTTAAAGCGTGCGTCTATTTTTCGAGCTGCCGTTGTTCGTTTTGTCGTAATTGTTTTCAAGGCTTGAGCTTCGTCGAAAATTACGACGTCCCAAGCGACTTGTTCGAAAGTCTCGACGTTCTCTTGAAGTAAACCGTACGTGCAAATTACGATTCCGGCGTCGCGTTCTTTTGTAAAGTCGAGCATCGCTTCGGGTTCGCGCGACGAGAACAAGTGACTTCGCATCAGCGGAGTAAACTTGCCCATTTCGGACATCCAGTTGTAAGTGAGCGATGTTGGAACAAGAACCAGGGTCGGGCCAAGTTCGTCTTTTGCGCGAAGCTTTTCTAGAAAAGCGAGACTCGTGACGGTTTTTCCGAGGCCCATGTCGTCGGCTAAAATACCGCCAAGACCCAATCGTCGAATGTCCATCAACCACTGAACACCGGTTTCTTGGTAAGGCTGAAGAGTTGCCTTAAAGCTATCAGGAAGTTCTAAAGCCTCGCGTTCTTGGTCGAGCGAATCGTAAAATTCGCAGATGGCTTGCCACTTTGGGCCGCCTTGAATTTCGACGCCCGATGCCCGAAGCGCCAAAAGTTCGAGCGAACGCGATCTCGGAAGTTGAAAAAATGTGTCTTCGGTTTTGCGTCGCTTTTTGCCTGCGAGCATTCCTTGGCCGTCGCCATGCAAGCTCTCCCAAAATCGGGTCAGCCGCTTCAAATTCGGAAGTTCTTTTGGCTCAAGTAGGAAGAACCGGCCCTCGTGTTCGATGATACCCTCGCGAGATAGCCGAATCGCCTCGTCGGGCGAAAGCTCTTGGCCACGAAAGAAAAAGCGTGGGTGAAGTTCAAACCAATCAATTTTACGATTTCCAAGCGGCAAGCTTTCGAGACGCGAATCTGTGAAGCCCTCTTTTAAAGTGAACTCGGGTCTGAATTCGCCTTCCTTCACAAGCTCCACCGATTTTCCGTCGATGGTGAGATCAAAACCTGCGTGTGCCAATGCCAGAAAGTGCGCGCCGCGAGGAGGCAGCTTCGCCGTTGGAATCACGAAGCGCTCGTTTATGCCTGGGGTGTAAACCCTCGCATGATCGATCTCGGGAGTTACGACTTCGCGAACGACCAGGTCTTCGCGGCTGAACCCTTCACGGTTATTTGTGAAGGCCTCGAACCACGTGCCGCGAACTTTTGTGAAACACGTGCCGTCGGTTTCGCGCGCGAGGTCGGCCAGCATGGCCCTGAAAAGCGTCATGACCGATTCAGAAAGGCCCTTGATGCGAAGTTCACCGGTCGGCAAAAAGAGGCGTGTCTCGCGCTTTTCTTTCGTGTCTTCGATAATTTGTCGCATGAGGCCCTCAAGAAGGCTGACGATGCCTTCGCTGAGAAGCGAGTCGAGAGTGACTGTGGGTTCCGTCGACTCGGCAGGATTCCACGAGTCACCTTTCGACAAAAACGACGCAAACTTTCTAAAGAGTCGCGCCTTCACTTCGCTCAAAGATTCGACGATATCGCCATCCGAAGATGGAAGGCGAAGTGCGAACGAAACACATTCATAGAAAAGAAGCGTCGCAAAACCAACGTGACGAAGAAGTTTTAGGTCGCGTTCACGTTTTGGCCCACGCTTTCCGTGCGCAAGCTGTACGTTCGCTAGACCTGTCGTCGCGCCGAGGCCACCCTGTAGCAGGTGTATAACGTAGTGAAGCGCCTGGGGAAGCCCGTGTGCTTCGAGCTCTCGTCCGTCAAGCTTCGAGCTCAGTTTAAAGCGGACGCGAAACGACCCGTCACTTGTGACAGAAAGTTGCGGTTCAAAATCGTCGGGTCCAATTCGAACACTGCGAGGCTCAACCACGATTCTATCGATGCCTTCAGAGCCGCCCGAAGCTTTGGCTTTTGCTTTTGATTGCTGTTCGATTTCTTCGATCAGCGCTTGAATCTGGCCATGGCCTTTAATCTGCAGTTTACTGCCGACCTGTGAAGCTTCGGGACCTAGGTTTGATGAGAGAAATGCTCTCACGCCGTCCAATCGATCTCGCCACGTGTGAAAGACAAGGCGGTGAGACTTTGCATCGAGCCGGTAAGACTCGGCGGCTTCTATTTTACTTTGTGTCGCAGCTTCAAGATGCACGATGCCGCGGTAAGCGTGATCATCGTTTTCTTCAGAAATAACTTTCCATAAAACGCCACCAACGTCTGCCGCTTCAACGCCTTCTTTATCAACTTCGACGCC
>JALHOI010000345.1 GCA_022843085.1 Pseudobdellovibrionaceae bacterium | reverse complement strand
GGTTGGGCCAGTCTGATCAGTTGGTCGATTGCGACCCCCCTGCTTTTTGCTCTCATTGCTGCTCCTTGGCCGTGGGCACTGATCTTTTTGGGTGTCGCCGCAATCATGGGGCTTAAAATTTTTTTTCAGCTGATCGGGATGTACCACCGTTCATATTTTATCTGGGCGTCTTACTTCGGTGTTATCGCACTCTGCCTCTTGGTTTTTGACGGCAGCCGAGAACTCTACAACACGATGCCAATGATCTTCTTCGGAGCGATTTGTTTGATCCCGATCATCAGAAACTCGCACAAGCAGATGATTCAATACATGGCATTGACCTTAATGGCATTTATGTTTCTGGGCTGGTCGTTTTTGCACATGGCGTGGATACTGAAGCTCGACCGCGGCCCCTATCTGGTCATCTACATCACGATCTTGACCGAAGTTTTCGACAACTTGTCGCTCGCACTTTCGCGTTTCTTCGGCAAACACAAAATGTTTTCTCGCATTACACCGCGCCGCAATTGGGAGGCCTTTGCTGTTGCGGCTCCTCTCACACTTTTGCTGGCCTTTAGCTTGCGGCACCTTTTGCCTGAAAGATCCGAGCAGTTTTGGATTGCCTCCGGTTTCGCTGCGGTTTTTGGCGGTAGTCTCGGCGATCTCGTTCTCTCGGTCATTCGGCGCGATCTTGGTATCAAAGATGTCGGTGTTTTCATCATCGGTCGGGGCGACCTCTTGTCAGTCATCGATCGTCTGATTTTCGTTGCGCCAATTTTCTATTACGTAATGTGGTATCTCGAAACTCGAATGGTCACGTAAGATGCGAGACTGGGATTACGACAATGAACAATGGACTCGACTTCCGGGGTACCTTAAACACCTGCCACTTTTTACGCGCCATTTCGACCTCGTCAGTCTGATCTTTCGTGCGCTCTGGGCTGTCATCCTGAAATATTGGTTCTTCCGCTTTTACATTCGACTAAAAGTCATCGGCGACTTTCACGAAGTTCGAAAGAACTACCCCAAGCTGTTGGTCATTTCGAATCACGCGAGTCACCTCGATGCTGTTTCGATAGCCGCAGCTATACCTTTCCGCTACTGGATGGATCTGTACATTGCTGCAGCCAAAGATTATTTTTTTACGAATGCCCTCTTCACATTTTTTTCGAAGCATTGCCTCGGCGCAATTCCAATAGATCGAAAAGACAAAAAGGGCGAAGCGGTTGAACTTTGCCTGACTCTTTTGTCGAAACTCGAAGCCATTTGGCTCATCATTTTTCCCGAAGGGACGCGGTCCAAAGATGGATTCATCGGCCAGTTCAAAAGAGGAGTTAGCCTCTTTAGCGAACGCACAACAACCCCGCTGCTTTTTCTCTACCTTGAGGGCAACGCCGAGCTTTGGCCGAAAGGTCGCATCTTTGCAGTTCCGGGGCCTTTGATAATTCACATTGGCCCTGTGCATCCGCCGGCGCCGATCGAACTTATTTACGAGCGCTACCGCGACTGGGTTATGGGTATTAACCCGAATGCGTTTCGCTCTGAAGCTGTTGTTGAGTCGAACCAACTTGTTGCGACAGCTGAAGAGGCCAGTCGCGATTCTGACGCCGAAACTGATCGGGAGAACCAACCATGAGCTCGTTTCAAAATCTTGAAAATCCACATGCCTCAGTACTCAAAAATTTAAAACTTAAAATCGGCGACTACGAAGTTCATTCGGTGCCGACCGGCCTTTTCGGGCTCGACGGCGGCGCGATGTTCGGAACGGTTCCCAAAGTCTTGTGGGAAAAATCGAATCCACCAGATGCTCTGAATCGAATCGCGATGGAGGCAAGGGCACTTTTACTACGTTCGAAAGATCGAATTGTACTTGTTGATACTGGCATCGGCGGCGACTTCACAGAAAAGTACGGCGAGAAGCTTGGACCAAAATTCGCCGAAATGTACGCGGTCGACGCTGGCGCGACGTCGCTGACTAAGTCTCTCTCGAAAATTGGCCTCGATACTTCAGACATAACCGACGTGATTTTAACGCACTTACATTTCGATCACGCTGGTGCCGCGACGTCTTGGCGAAACGGAGCGCTTGTTCCGACATTTGAAAATGCGAGATATTATGTACAACGTGCGAATCTTGAAACCGCAAAAAATCCGAACCGCCGCGAACGTGCCAGCTACTACGCAGCCAACTTCGAACCGCTGATTGCCGCTCGAGTTTTAAATCTTCTCGACGGGCCGGTCGACAACCTCTTACCACAGATTTCTGTCGGGATCAGTGACGGCCACACTCTAGGTCAGCAGTACGTTCGCGTTTCTGACGGCGCTACAACGCTTTATTATTGTGGCGACGTGATTCCGACATCGTCACACGTACGACTTCCATGGGTCATGGGCTATGACTTGCGCCCGCTTGATCTAATTGAAGAGAAGGCGAAACTGCTTGAACAAGCGGTCCGCGAAGGGGCCTACCTCTTCTTCGAACACGATCCCTATCTCGACGTTACAAAAGTTGTCGCTGAGCGTGGCGACTACGCCGTTCAAGGGCGATATCGACTCGCCTAATCACCTGTTCCCTCGACAGAACCTCTTCACTTCGACTCAGACATCTCGCTAACCGAGGCGCCGATTTTTTGAGTCCTTGAAGAAACCGCTCTTTCGAGACGACGGTTGCATTCGCCTTAGCCGAAAGTCCAGCGCACGAGGTACGGTAAAAAGCCCTGCTAGACCGCGCCGAACTCGCGTGATGCCGAAGAATGCCCGACACTCAAAGAGCACGTTCAGACGCGAGGGGCCATGAAGCCGAATCTGTATTCTCTGCGAATTCATATCATGAGTTTACTGATTCCGATTTGTGCACTGACGTTGGGCGGTTGCACGCAGCCTGGTTTCGAAGCTGTGCGTGACTCACAACGGGGCCAAGACAGCGCCGAGACGCCACCGACACCACCCGACGTCGTGACGCCACCAACACCAACGCCTGCTCCGACACCGGAGCCAACGCCGGTGCCGACGCCCGTACCGACTCCAGTGCCGACTCCAGTGCCGACACCAGAGCCGACGCCTGTGCCGACGCCCGTACCGACACCGGAGCCGACACCGGAGCCGACACCGGAGCCGACGCCCGTACCGACTCCGGAGCCGACTCCGGAACCCACGCCTGTGCCGACGCCCTCGCCGTCGCCAACGCCTCGACCGACTCCGGACCGCCGGGTCACCGAATCGTTTTCGCAAACCGAGAACGCAAACAAAGTCGATATCCTATTTGTCGACGACAATTCATCATCAATGGAAACGAAGCAACGGCGAATGGGCGAACGATTTCCAAACTTTATTGCCGGTATCAGCGGTCTCAACTACCAAATTGGAATCACGACAACAGATCTTTCAGGCCCCCTGCCAAAAGGGTCAGGCTTTGCGACCGACGGTCGACTTGTAACTTTCAAAGGCTCTACGACGAACATTCTCACACCGACGACTCCAAATGCCGAGCAGCTATTTCTTGATACAATTCGACGCGACGAGACGGTCGGCTGCCTTGCGCGGACCAAGTTTCCATTCTGCCCGTCCAGTAACGAGCAGCCATTGAAAGCGATGATCATGGCGATCGACGAGCAGTTTAAAGCAAATGCGGGCTTCTTCCGCGACGGCTCCGACCTCGCGATCGTTGTACTTTCAGACGAAGACGAAATGAGCGACGGAAAAAGCAGAAGCGCTACGACTGTTCGGGAGGTGACCGATACCTTCAAGGCTGTATTTGCCGACCGCAAACGCGTCATGGTTCACGGAATCATCATTAAGCCAAAAGATTCGAAGTGTTTGAATGAACAGAGAAAA
>JALHOI010000344.1:2597-3816 GCA_022843085.1 Pseudobdellovibrionaceae bacterium | reverse complement strand
GCTCTTCCGATCTTGCGCTGCTGTCGGACTTGTGCAAAATCTTGGAGCCTTGAAAGCGCTAACGACGGTTGGCATTATTGAAGGGCACATGAAACTTCATATTCGTAACTTGACCCTCGGCGCCGGAGCCTCTGAACGCGAAGTCCCGCTGGTTCAAAAGCGACTCGAAGAAATTCTGATGCTGACGAAACGTATTTCGCTTCAGAATGCGGTTGAAGTCTTGCGAGAAATTCGGGGCGATCTTCGCGCCGATCTTCGAGCTTCGACTGTGCCCGGCGACGGCTTCTCAACTTGAAGTGAAAGATCATTCGAGCGCTCAGCACCAGGTGCTGATTCCAGGAAAAACGTTTCTCCTCGGCGAATACTTAGCCCTTGCGGGTGGGCCTTCAATTGTGGCCAATACCAAGCCTGCTTTTAAGTTTAGTTGGCAGCCCGAGATCGCCGAAATCGGTCGATTTGTGCGTCATCCATTTCATCACGATTCTCCGGCCGGTCGGTGGCTGGCCGGGGTTGCGGGCCGGTCTGCTGGTTTGAATTACAGCATTCAATTTTTTGATCCGCACAACGGCAAGGGTGGTTTGGGTGCGTCGACAGCCGAATTTATCGGCGCCTGGATCTTTCGTCATTGGCTGGAAAACTCAAGTGACTGGTCGACTCAGACGACGTGGGTCGAGGTTGCGTCTGACCATCGCCAGCGGGTGACGCCCACCTGGAAATCAGATCGATTTGGGTCGAGTCGATTTCGTGACGTGCTCGATGCCTACCGCACAACAACAAATACCGGTTCGGGTGCCGACCTGGTTTCACAGATCGCGGGCGGGCTTGCTATTTGGGATGCGCGGGTCGACGAAATGCGGCGCTTTCAGTGGCCGTTTCGAGATCTAAGCTTTAGTCTCTTCGCGACGGGAAAAAAGATGGCGACGCACGATCATCTGGCGCGCCTGGCGCCATTAGGTGCTGGCGAGATCGAAGATATGAGAACTTGGGTCGAAGAGGCTGTGCAGGCACTTGCTCTTGAAGATGCCGATCGATTTATCGCGAGTACGAGAGGCTTCGGAAAAGTATTAAGCGATTCGCAGAGGGTCGCTGATCATTCAGAACAGATGCTTCACGAATTGGCGGAAATGGCCGGAGTTCGCGCGGCAAAAGGATGTGGCGCGATGGGATCGGATGTTCTTTTTGTCTTGCATGACGCCGGTTGTGGACCGAGTCTCGAAGA
>JALHOI010000344.1:0-2587 GCA_022843085.1 Pseudobdellovibrionaceae bacterium | reverse complement strand
AGAGGCACGAATTGAAATTGGCTGCGACACAAGCTGATCTTTGGATGAATGGTTTAACCACATGAGCCGTCAGTGGATCGCGGACGCACCTTCGAACATCGCCCTCATTAAATATATGGGAAAGCTAGTGGCGACCGCTGACAGCTCGCGAAACACGCCGACAAATGCATCGCTTTCGCTGACTCTTGATCATTTGACGACCCGAGTTCGGGTTCGTGAAGTCGATGGACCAAAAGGTTCGCTGTCGTGGTCTCCACTGGTTTTGCCGGGCTGGGATGTTCCCGTTATTTCACAAATGGGGCAGGCCCGATTTCTCAAGCATGCAAGTCGCTGTCTCGAGAAATTGGAGAGCACTGAAAACCGCGCTCTGCTGATTGAGAGCGCGAACTCTTTTCCATCTGACTGCGGGCTCGCTTCGTCGGCTTCGAGCTTTGCCGCCCTAACTGTTGCCATGGCAAAGGTTTCGGGACGCGACGTTGACGATCCGGCGATCCGACGACGCCTATCTGAACTTTCGCGCGAGGGTTCGGGTTCGTCGTGTCGTTCGCTCTACACGCCGTGGGCGCTGTGGAAGACTGAAGGTGCCGAACCAGTTTCGGGGCTTCCGAAAGCCGGTCAACTGCGCCACTTAGCTTTAATCGTCGATGAAGAAAAAAAGACCGTTTCAAGTAGTGAGGCGCATGTTCGTGTCACAAGCTCGCTGCTCTTTCGCGGTCGAGTTGCGAGGGCGGACGAGCGATTGGCGACCTTGCTTGATTTGTTAAAACGATCGAGCGGCGAGAATGATCTGCACGCTTGGAACCAGGCCGCAAATATTGTCTGGGCCGAGTCGTGGGATATGCATGCACTCTTCGAAACTTCAGATCCACCATTCGGCTATTTTGTGCCGGGCTCTGTTCAGGCGTTGAACGCGATTCGCGAGCTAAGTTCTGAAATCAGAAATGAATTGGGTACGAACCATTTTCGAGAGCCCATGGTCACGATGGACGCGGGTCCCAACGTGCACGTGATATTGTGGGTCGATCCGATGACCGAAAGTTTTGTTCATCGGCTGCAGTCGAAACTTCATGGCCGCATTAAGATTATCGATTCGAACCAGTTTAGAAATTCAGACTCTGGAAAACGCCCGGTATGATTTTACCTGACTCAGCCCCGACGTTCACCACTCGAGTGCATGGCAAGTGGATAGTCGCAGGAGAACATTCAGTGCTTCGCGGTGCACCCGCGTTGGCATTTCCTGTCTACGGCAAGTTTCTCGAGCTGAATTGGGCCGACGCCGAAGTCTTTTCGTCGCGATTTTTAGGCGAGCGGGGGGCTGAGTTTCAGCTTTTGTTCACCGGAGTTTTCGATCGTGCTCTTGAGCTTCTCGGCCGAACCGGCGACGCTTCGATTCGCCGAGGTTGTTTTGAGGTCGAAAGTACTCTTCCCGTTGGTGCAGGTCTTGGCGCCTCGGCGGCGCTATCGGTCGCAGTGGGCCGGTGGTTTATAAATCGTGGTGCGATCGAAGCTGACCAGCTCTTTGATTTTTGTCGCGAGCTCGAAAACTTGTTTCACGGCGAATCAAGCGGCGTCGACGTTGCCGTTGCGATAGAAAGTCGTGGTTTACACTTCGAACGTCGCGGAAGTCCAATTGATCGCATGCGCAGTTTTGATCCGGTCTGGCAACCTTTCTGGTACATCAGCTATTCAGGATCGAGGGGAATTACGTCAGAATGTGTTGCGAAGGTAAAAGAGTTTATCCTGCTTAACCCTGTGCGTGGGGACGAACTCGATCAACAGATGACGGAAGCCGTGAAGCTTGCCGAAGTGTCGCTTCGAGACCGTGAGGCCCAGGGCGATGTTCGGTTTGAGAATCTCAGGCGAGCCATCGAAATGGCCGGCGCGTGTTTCACCGAATGGGGTTTAGCTGACCGAGAAATCGGACGACATCTTCAGTGGCTTCGCAATAGCGGCGCCGCTGCCGTCAAACCGACTGGCTCGGGCGGGGGCGGTTACGCATTAAGTTTGTGGCGTGAACGACCTCAACCAGAAATCGAAAACCGACTTATTTCAGTGTTCCGCTCTTAAGGGACCAATCGTACAGCGCGATGCCGGCCGAGACGGCTGCATTCAAGCTTTCGACTCCGGCGACCATCGGAATTCTGACTCTGAGGCCCTGGTAGCTTTCAGGAACTCCCTGACCTTCTTCACCGATCAAAATTATCGGTGCTGCCGGCCAGTTAAAGTCGCTGAGGCTCGGTCCACTCATATCAAGCGCCACCATTCGAGAATGTAGTTTCGAATTTAAACCCGCAAAGTCGCGAATCGAGGGCCCTTTCAAGATCTCAAGATTAAAGACCGTACCAACAGACCCTCTTACGGCCCGCGGGTGAAATGGCGAAGCGGCCTCTTTTAAACAAACAACGCGGCCAATTCCGAAGGCTGCGGCCGAGCGAAGGCAAGCTCCAAGGTTCGCAGGATTTTGCGTCGCGATCAGCAGTGTGCCGCCGTTATCTTCGTGGGGCGCCTCTGAATTCCAGACCGAAAGTTTCGGTCGTTCAAATGCGACGATGATGTCGGGAACACCGATGGGGTCGACTTCGTTAAA
>JALHOI010000343.1 GCA_022843085.1 Pseudobdellovibrionaceae bacterium | reverse complement strand
CATCGCGATCGGATCGAGGGAAACAGCTTCGCAAACCCGAACGTGCATGGATCCGTAGATGCCGTTTTGTACGTCTACGGCATTTCATCAGCGAACGACTTTGCGAAGCGAATTGGCTTAGCCAAATATGTGCCGGGTTCAACGGGCGAGACACTCACGGTCGATGAGTTCGATGAGAAGCAAATCAGCGTTGGTGACGTGTTCGCCATTGGGGAAGTGCTCGCTCAAGCGACTTACCCCCGCATTCCTTGCGGCAAAGTAAACTTCTGCATGCAGCACGAGCAGGGACAGAAGGCGATGCAGGATTGCGGCAAAAGCGGAGTGTACTTCCGTGTCTTGAAGCCCGGTCTCATCCATGAGGCCGACCAGGTCGAACGGGTCGAGCAGGCCAAGCATGCTTTCATGATTTCTAGGCTCTACGAACTCGTGATTAGAAATCAACGTCCGACCAGCGAAGAGCTCGAAGTCGCAAAGCTCAATCCCGCATTCATCGCCAAGCAGATTTCGAGGTGGGAAGCGGCTGGGTCCATACCCACTTGACCAAAGCCGCAGCTGTGTCCCCAAGAGCCCGCCAGGTCTCAAGGGCCTTGGTTGGTCAGTTGCCGGCCCCGATCGATCGAAGGTTCAGCTCACGGAAGCGGACTCGGGAGTCCTGGGAAGGCAGGGTATCCCGCGGCCGTCCGATCAGGATAAAACTGAACTCCACTTTCGACGCCCGCCACGTTCGAGAACGTTCCAGGCCCGGCGTAGGCGGAGGTTTGAACGGAAATCGTCGGTGGCTGATTGAAGTGTCAGATTTCCCGCAAAGTGTACCACCCAATTTCCTTCATCGTGTACCAGTCGATTTCCTTGAATGTGTACCACCCGATTTCCATCGAAAGTGTACCAGTCAACGCATGACGACATGAGCCGGCACTGACCGCCATGTGATGCTTTTTTGATCACCCAAGATCAAGGAGACATCGGGCATGGCAAATGCGGGGCTCAACATGAAAATCGTCGACGAAATCCTTCGGCTTAAATCTCTAAAGCTTACCAAGCGACAGATCGCTCGAACTCTCAGTATCCACCGCAACACGGTCACAAAATATCTCCAAGAGCACGAGGCGAAAGCAGCCAGTGAAAGCTTGAAGTCGATTTTGCCGGCCGACGCAACAGCCGGAGCCTCAGTCACAGTCACGGCGTGTGGGCCCGCGTGGGTCCAAGCTCTCGACTGGCAAGCTGTGCGCGACGAGATACTGAAGTCGGTCCCGATTCAAATTGTTTACGAAGAGCTGTTCGATCAAGGAAAGGTTCCCGTCACATATCCCGCGTTCTGGAAGCAGCTTCAGAGGCGCGCGCCACTTTTGAAGACGACGATGGTCCGAATCTTCGAGCCTGGGTCGAAGATCGAAATCGATTACGCCGATGGGATCGACATCGTTAACGTGCAAACGGGCGAGGTGATGAAGACGGAGCTCTTCGTCGGTGTTCTTGCGCACTCACGCTACACGTTCGCCGAGTTTACGTGTTCGCAGAAGTCCGAGGATTTTCTCTCATCGCACGTTCGGATGCTTGAGTTCTTCGGCGGCACGGCCCAGACGGTGTCGCCCGACAATCTGAAGTCGGCGGTGACTCGCGCCCATCGCTACGATCCGGTTCTCAATCCGGCATACACGAAGCTAGCGAGCCATTACGGCTTTGCGGTCGTTCCGGCCCGCGTCCGTCGCCCGCAGGACAAAGCAATCGTCGAGCGCACGATCCAGATCTTTCAGCGATGGTTTTTCATGAAAGTTCGAAATCGTACGTTCACCTCACTGGTGGAGCTGAACCTCGTTCTTCGGGAGCATCTCACGGCGGTCAACTTGAAAATACACCGCACGTTCAATCGAACGAGAAAGGCGATGTTCGAAGACTCTGAGCAAGCGGCTCTCATGCCACTGCCGAAAGATACGTACCTTGTTCAAACGTTCTCTCGAGCGAAACTCTCAAGGGACTGTCACCTGATGTTCGATCACAACTTCTATTCGGCTCCGCACGGACTTCGGGGCTTAGAGCTCGACATTTGGTCCACGGATAAAACAGTTGAGATCTACGCACCAGATGGCTCGCGCGTAGCGATGCACGTGCGATACCGAACGAAGGGTAAGTTTGCAACTGACGTCAGTCACTATCCGCCTTCGACCCAAGCGCATCTCGACGAAGAGGACATCGCGAAACTGAAATCGTGGGCGAGCGCCGTTGGAGCCGAGACATTGAAGTTGGTTGAGGAGCTTCTCTCGGGTCCTTATCCGCTCCGGCAATTGCGTCGCACGCAGGCGATCTTGAATCTCTCGAAAAAATACTCGAGGTCTGATCTCGAGTTGGCAATCGGCATCGCAAATCGGTTCAGCAACAAAAACGTTCGCTACATCGAGCGCGTGGTCATCACCGGCCGTGGGTCTCAGGCGACAGCTCACGGGGCTCGAGCAAGAAATGGAGGTGAGTCGATTACGAGAGACATGAATCCGAATCTTCGAGGACTCGACGAGATCCTCCACTAAACAACAACCGGAAAAAGGAAACTCGAATGATTGAGCAAACAAAATCTCAGATGACTGAACTAAAGCTTTTTGGAGCGCTTAAAACGATCGACCAAAGACTTCACGAAGCGAGTGTGCACGGGTGGGGGCACGCGGAGCTTCTCTCAAGCCTCATGACCGACGAAAAGCTTAACCGTGATGTGCGCGCCATCGGACGCCGGGTGAAGGCTGCGTCCTTTCGAACAACGGCCACGCTGGAGAGACTCGATTTGACGGCGAAGAGGACGCTCTCGAAAACCCTCGTTCGTGACTTGATGACTTTGTCGTTCATCAAATCACCACGAAACGTTCTGATCGTGGGTCCGACCGGAATCGGAAAGACCTATCTCGCAACCGCACTTGGCGAGTACGCGTGCCGTTCGGGCTTTAGCTGCATCTTTGTAGGCGTGCACGTCTTGATGGAGAGGCTGATGATGACCAGAGCTGACGGGACTTACCTGAAGTACCGCGAGCGATTAAGTAAAACCGATTTACTGATCATCGATGACGTCGGTCTCAAGAAACTTCCGCCCGAGATCGCAATCGACCTTCACGATCTGCTCGAAGAAAGACAGAACCGATCGACGATGCTGACGACCCAGCTGCCGCTCAAAAACTGGAAGGAAATCATCGAAGATCCGCTCGCTCTCGACTCGATTGTCGACAAGCTTGCTAACGGCACTCTTTTGATCAAACTCGAGGGTCCGACGATGAGGAAAGTCGTCGACCGAAACTCGGGCGTTGACTCGCAAAGTGTACCAGAGGAAATTGCTCCGAATTAACCGCCGGCCTCATGCCACTTCGACTGGTACACTTTGAAGGAAATCGCCTGGTACACTCGAAGGAAATCCGACATTGAAGAACGTTACAGCGACTGCGCCATTGATGTCGCTCACGAATTTCACGTTGGTGAGGACGAAACGATTCACGCGATCGGGGTAGAATGCGTCTGGCGCGTACGCGATGAACTGACGATTCCGTGAATTCGGGCCCCGGTGAAGGACCGTATCGGTCAATACGACGTCGCCACCATGTGCGATGTCGAGAGCGCGGCTATCTTCGCCCGTGAGTGCCGCAACGACGCATCCTTCGAATCGGATTCTCTTTGCTGAGGTTTTAATTTGGTGGCCCAGCTTGGCGTTCGCCACTCGGGTAGAGATCAATCTAAACTCCGCGGCGGGTCCGACGGAAACGCCATGAGCGACGTTGGTTGCGCTGATCGAACCGTTTCGCTCGAAGACGGAATTTTGAACGGTGACGATGTCGTCGATGCTCTCGGCCTTCAGGCCGT
>JALHOI010000342.1:3124-3840 GCA_022843085.1 Pseudobdellovibrionaceae bacterium | reverse complement strand
CAAAAGGACCTTTGCCGTTCGTCATCGAAAATAAAAAGCATCCCTTCGTCTGGCGGCAACTTTTCGCGAAACATTAACCCAAAAGCGCGGCGTTCGTCGGTGTCGGCGATCTCCACGACGACTGTGCGTGGTCCGATTTTAATTTTTCTTTTTTGAAAAGTGGGTCTCTGGCCGGACGAAAGCTCAGTTCCAGTCGCGGCAGCAGGCGTGATCAACGTCGAACTCGATGAGCCGCAAATAAAAGCAAGCAACGAGCTAACAAGGAAAATCGCGAAACAGAAAGACCGTTGGGGCTGCGTCATCGTAACGCGACCCATTGAGCTACACCGTACCGAAGACCACGAATCGAAACCGTCAATGAGTCTTGATTCAATATCCGCATCGCCTCGGCCACACAGACGGCGCCCGCAACAATGACGTCAGCCCGCTTGGGCTCCATGCCTGCGAGGCCGATTCGTTCATCAATCGTCATTTTCGAGAGGTTTGAAATCCAGTGTTCGAAACTTTGTCGAGTCAGCACATGGCCATGTATCTTGTCGCTTTCGAAGGCCTCGCCTCGATCGACAGCCGCAAGTGTCGTCGGAGTGCCTGCGACCCCGATTAAATGATCGATGCCGGCGATCGAGCTTTCAATTTTCTGCTTGGCTTCGCCAAGTGATTCACGAACGCGTATCCTGATAGCTTCGAGTTCGGCCCCCGCTATCGGATGCCGACTG
>JALHOI010000342.1:0-3114 GCA_022843085.1 Pseudobdellovibrionaceae bacterium | reverse complement strand
AACACTTCCTACGTCGGCACTGACTCGTGAGCGAATTCCTCTCGCGTCTCCGATGATGAGCTCAGTCGAACCTCCACCGACATCTATGACAGCCGTGACACCCGACCAAGACGACTCTATCGCCCCTACGAATGTTAACTCGGCTTCCTTCTCTCCACTTACAATTTCGATTGGAATACCGAATTTGGCACCAAGCTCCAAGAGTCTGTATCCATTGGTCGCATCGCGGGCCGCACTTGTTGCAACAGCCAGTACGCGTTCACATTTCGCTTCATGAATAAATTCGCCAAATTCTGCGAGCATCTGTTCAGCACGCAGCAACGCTTCGGGGTGCAGCTCTCGTGTGGCGTTTACACTTTGCCCCAGCCTAACGACACGCACTTCGTCGCGCACGACCCGTGTCGCAACGATCGATCGACCATCAGCACTTAAATCGAGATCGACAATCAAACAAAGGCAAGTGTTGGTGCCAAGATCAAGACCCGCGACTCGAAGAGTTCTTGTCGCGCCCTGCATCTTAATTTCCTGCCAATTTCTTTTTTAACAATTGGTTGACGAGATCGGGACTTGCCTGACCCTTTGTGGCCTTCATCACTTGACCGACAAAAAAACCGACCAGTTTCTCTTTGCCAGCGCGGTAAGCCGTCGTCTCATTGGGACTCGCAGCGATGACGTCGTCGATTGCTCTCTCGATGGCCGAGGTGTCTGTAATCTGCACGAGGCCCTTTTCTTTCACGACCGTTTCAGGGTCTTTGCCCGATGTCCACATTTCAGCGAAAACTTGCTTCGCGATTTTTCCCGAGATCGTGCCGCTGTCGATGAGCGCAATCATCTTTCCAATCTTGTCGGCCGAAATCGGACTCGTTACCACTGTCTTCTTCGATTCATTTAGTTCTCGCATGAGGTCGGTCATGACCCAGTTCGATGCCGCTTTTGCATTCGCTGCCGCGTCTTTTCCAGGCCCGGCCGCTTTCACGACGTATTCATAGAAATCAGCCAGTTCTTTTTCTTGAGTCAATACCAGTGAATCATATTCAGGAATTCCGTACGCCGCCTGAAAACGTTCAGCCCGCTTTAATGGTAGTTCGGGAAGTGTGGCTCGAATCTGATCGATGTAGGCATCCTCGAGTTCAACGGGTAGCAAATCGGGGTCTGGAAAATAGCGATAGTCGTGTGCCTCTTCTTTTGAGCGCATCGCGAATGTACGGTTTTTATCAGGATCGTAGAGGCGTGTCTCTTGCACGATTTTCTCGCCAGTTTCGTAACAGTCGATCTGGCGCAAAATCTCGTACTCAACCGCCTTCTCAACGAACCGAAAGGAATTGATGTTTTTGATTTCAACTCGAGTTCGCAATGTCGTCTCGCCCTTTTTTCGAACGCTGACATTGCAGTCGCATCGAAAAGACCCCTCTTCAAGATTGCCGTCACAGACGTCGAGGTAACGAAGAATCTTATGCACAGTTCGCGCGTATTCAGCCGACTCGGCTGGTCCGCGAATGTCGGGGCCTGACACGATCTCAAGCAGCGGTGTGCCGGCGCGGTTGAGGTTGATGAGCGAATACTCACCGTGATGCGTCGACTTGCCGGCATCTTCTTCCATATGCGCGCGAGTAATCGAAACATTTTTCTTCACGCCATCAAGAAAGAACTCAACGTTACCATGCTCGCAGAGAGGAAGATCGAACTGAGAAATCTGATAGCCCTTTGGAAGGTCTGGATAAAAATACTGTTTTCGTGAAAAGACACTTCGTTTGCGAATCTCACAGCCAAGTGCAAGACCCATCTTTATCGAGAACTCGACAGCACGTTTGTTAACGACAGGAAGCGCCCCTGGCATTGCCGTATCGACTTCGCAGATGTTTTCGTTATCTCCGGCGCCAAATTCTGTCGAAGCCGCGCAAAACATTTTCGACTTCGTCGAAAGCTGTGCGTGTATTTCAATACCAATAATGGGTTCATAGTCGCCGTATTGAGCCGTCGATGTCGAACCCGTCGTGTGTGCGCCAGCTGGATTAACCGAAGCGTTGGCGCGGGCATCAGCTTTAGCGGCCTGAGTTACATTTGCCGCCTGAGTTACGTTAGATGACATCGGGTTTTCTCGCTTTCACCGCACCTAGAGCGTTTTCAAGAGCTAGCGAAACATTGAACATACGCGCCTCGTCAAAATGACGTGTCATGAGCTGGACTCCGATCGGAAGGCCTTGCGCCGAATAACCCGCAGGAACAGACATTCCGGGTAGACCCGCCAAGTTCGTCGAAGTCGTGAAAATATCGTTGAGATACATCGCAAGTGGATCGTTAATTCGTTCGCCGATTTTGAACGCTGGGCTCGTGCAAACCGGACTTAGAATCACATCACATTTTTCGAAAGCGCTTAAAAACTCATTGCGAATCAAACGCCTCACCTGACTAGCCTTCTGATAGTACGCATCGTAGTACCCGCTCGAGAGCGCGTAAGTGCCTAGCATAATTCGTCGTTTCACCTCGGCGCCAAAACCTTCGCCGCGAGAGCGCTGATAAACTTCTTCGAGTGTTCCTGTCGTGATGTTCGTAGTGCGGTGGCCAAATCGCATGCCGTCGTAGCGTGCAAGATTTGAGGCGGCTTCGCTTGTAGCAACCAAATAGTAGACTGGAACGGCGTGCTTGACCAACGGCAGCGTGATGTCGACCACAGTCGCACCGCGCGCCTTCAGCGCGTCAATCGCTTCTTTCGTGACTCGCTCAACGTCGGCATCCATCTTTTCTGCGAAGTATTCTTTCGGAAGGCCGATACGCAAACCCTTCACATCGTCTCGCATCATCTCGGACCACTTCGGTACATCAATTGTGGCCGAGGTCGAATCATACTGACACGAGCCCGCAATTGTTTCGAGTATCAGAGCGCAATCCTTTGTCGAGCGGGCCATAGGCCCTGCTTGATCAAGCGATGAGGCAAACGCGATGATACCAAATCTCGAGACGCGGCCATACGTTGGCTTAATGCCGAAGAGTCCACAAAAGCTTGCAGGTTGGCGAATCGAACCTCCGGTGTCGGTGCCGATCGCACCTGGCGCCATTCGTGCTGCAAGCGCCGCAGCTGAGCCGCCGCTTGAACCGCCGGGGACATATTCGAGG
>JALHOI010000341.1 GCA_022843085.1 Pseudobdellovibrionaceae bacterium | reverse complement strand
GCGTCCGCCTGAGGCACGGTCTGCGACCCATTCACGGATAAAGGCTTTGTAATCGTCGGTCTCGAAAATCGACATAAGTCCTTGGAATTGCTGGTTTCTAAACTAACCATCGGTCGCTACAGATGTTTACTTTAAGTAAACAAAAACGTTTGAAATTTACAAACACGATCTGGAGACGGAGGGCCAAGGTCCGTATATTGAGCCCACAACACAGCGCGTTGTTGGCCCCACCGGCACCGCGCACAAACAAAGGACTTAGGACCATGAATCAGACAATGACGGATCAGACCCAGAAGCCATCAAAGAAAACCCCAGCGATGACTCGACTGCTTGGCACAATTGCCATCGGTGGCGGCGTTCTGGCGGCCACGATAAGCGGTTCCGCAGCTTACGCAGCTTGCGAGCTGCCAGACGGAAAAACTTTGTCGGGAAATTACGTTCCCGCTCAAGCGCTGAACGATTCGAAATCCCAGAACGCTGCAGTTTTCATAACCATGAAGCAAAACGGCTGCGAACTGTCAGTGAAGAATTCGATCGTCGAATCGTACTTGAACTACACCGCAGCTGGAAAAGTTTTGACGAAAACCACCACGACAAACGGTGGTATCTGGAAGTTCGATTTGAGTGGAGTAAAGAAAGCCGTCATCCCGAAACAATATATCGAGGCGAACAGCCACACCCCGAAGTCAGCTGCAATGACAAAGTCGCTTGAAGTCTACACCAAGCTTAAAGACGACGGTAAAATTCAGTTCACCATTTTGTTCGACTTCGAGCATGCCGGCGCGATCGTAAAGATGTCAGCCGAAGCCGATCTTAACACTTCGATGAACCAAACCTCGAACCCGCGTACGAACCAAGTGTTTAGTGGGCAACTGTACATGGGCTACCCAGGGTTCAAGTTCCAAGTTGTTCCTTCAGCTGAACTCGCTGAGCGAACCGGCGCCCGAAACCTTATCATCGCGAATGGCGCAAACTGGATTCTCGAGGCGCTTCAACACGAGATCAACGATGCCCTCCAGTCTTCAAATCTATGGTTTATGCGGAAGTAACATTTCAAAAATCAAATCCAAAAAAGGAAATTAGAAAATGAAAAACGTAAATTCGACACCAAAAAGAAATTTTATTTCTCGCTTCTTAGGAACAATCGCGGTTGGTGGCACAATCGTCGCTTCCTCGATGATTGGATCAGCCGCGCACGCGGCTTGCGATCTTCGGCAAAGTGCAGATCTTTCGGGACAATACATTCCGGCAGAACTTCTAGGTAAATCCAACGGATCAACCTCGCTCGTCACAATCACGAAAAAGGGCTGCACCCTTGAAATGAAGGCAACCAACGTCGACACAATGTACGATTACAGCGGCGGGAAAATGACGTCGAAGCTTGTTCGTTCATCGGGTGGAGTTTGGAAATTCGACTTGAGCGGTAAAAATAAAGCTGTCGTCCCTGGGGAATATATCAGAGCCAATGATATTAATCCGGAGACGCGCAAAATGACGAAGTCTCTAGAGATTTTCTCCACTCTGAACTCGGACGATTCGATCACATTTAGAGCCTATTTTGATGTCGAGCGCGTCGGAGCCGTAGTGCGGATGTCAATTGAGGCAAGACTTCACTTTTTCGCTGGCAACGTCTATGTCGACACCAGCGGTACTGGTAAAGGATCGACCCTTTTCAGTGGCGCAGTCAGTATGGGCGAAACGAAAATCAGCGTCGTACCTTCGCGTGGTCTATCGGATAACGCGGCTGCGAGAAATTTGGTCATCGCGCACGGTGCGAATTGGCTTCTTGAGGCCTTCAGAGAAGACCTCGACGGTCTGCTCGGCAAACATCGCTTCTCATTCTACCGAAAATAGCCGCTCACTCACTGCTGATTAGAAAACGACCGCAAGCGTCGGCGCTGTCAAAAAAATCAACAGGCGAGAGGCCATCGGGCCTCTTGCAATCAATTAGAATCGCCGATTTAGCGGCCCCAAACGTGTACTTAGGAAGTTTAGCGATGAACCACCAAACCGAGTCTGAAACTCAAATGTCAATGATCGGCTTTTACGGCTTTGTCGCTGTAGTCGTTCTCTTGTTTTCGATTTCGTGCGCCCGTTCACCTGGTGGTCCGTCGAATTCCGCGGCCAAACAGGGCGGCATCGAAACACCGAATCATCCGCACGCTCATCTGGATAGCGAAGAGAAGCTCGCGATGTCAGACGTACTGACCGATGACGGCGAAGAAAAATTGCGATTTGAAACGATCAACGAGGCGTGGGGTCAATTCAACCAGGCGCTTGAGCTGAACCCAGAGAACCAGCGTGCGATTTTCTGGCGCGAATTTTTAAGACCGCTGCTTGAAACAAAAGGCCTGCTTGCACGTATTCGCCCGCTCTATATGAAAAACCCCGACGGCTTAAACCGTTACACGGCAGTTCGTCGTCAACTGTCAATCGATGTGGCTCCTGCATTTTTCGACTTCTTGAATGACGGTCCGAATGATATCGACACGGACGAGAAATTTCTCGACTGGATGGATCGCGCCATCTTGAGTCTCGACACTTTGAGAACTTTTATAAAGAACAATAAAGACAAAACCTACCGACTGAGAGTTCCCGAACAGCTGATCGCAAGTGAAAAAATCGAGAATGAGCGCGACGGTTCGTGCGCCGCAATGACCTTTATGACATCGACTTTTACGGGCTGTCCCGCAAATGGAATGTTCAGTGTTCAGCTGAATCGAGCTGACCTTGAAGGGCTACAGTATATCGTTTCGCGGCAGATGTTTGAATTCTCGCTTCTGTACGCTTACCGTTTGAGTCCTACAAAACTGATTGAGGGGCAGCGAGGCCGTCAGTCGACAAAAGGTTTTTTAGAAGGGTTGTTAAAAGGTTACGACGGTAACCTCTTGGCCCGAAACCGCATTGCATTGGCGAAATCAGTTCTGCCAGATTGGATTGCCGCACAACGCTTCGTGATCGAAAATC
The DNA here is from genome assembly GCA_022843085.1 of Pseudobdellovibrionaceae bacterium. Taxonomy (GTDB): domain Bacteria; phylum Bdellovibrionota; class Bdellovibrionia; order Bdellovibrionales; family JAMPXM01. The sequence continues at coordinate 902 of JALHOI010000341.1, read as the reverse complement.
AAGATGAACTTTGCGATAGCGGTAAGTCTCGAGATCGCCAATCGACCGGACTTTGTGTGCAAAAAGGCCCCATCAATCACGAAGCGCGAAATCTTGAACTTCTAGAGACTCTGATGTTGGGGCATCCCGTTCAAATCGACCAGTCGTTGCTGGCCAGTCCGGTGAAGGTTCACGTCATGAAAATCTTTAACGAGCCACCGGCGTCGATCTCTTCGTTTTTTCCCGTCGAGTACGACGAGGTGGGTGATCCCGTAAGGTTTAATGATCGCAGCTATTCGCCGTTCTTTACCGAGGGCAGCGCGAACACGCTATGGACCGCACATCGCCTCGAGAAAAAAGAACTTAGCGATAAGCGAAAAGCCGCGCGCGAAGAATCGCGACGAACCTCGATGGGTATTCGCGGAAGCAGCGGGCTTGCGAGTGGTGAAATTCGAGGTTTTCAATATTCGACTTATGGTGACGGCGTTTCAATTCAGATCGAATCACCTATCGCCACCCTCTCGGCGAGCAATGTCATTGTCGCGAAATCTGAAGGTGACGGCCTCGCGAAGCTGGTTGTTTCGGTGAATCGCGCGTTCACTGAACCGAAGGAATTCTTCGGCCGTGAAATCGTAGTAAATCCTGAAAGCAAAACGATCACGGTCGATGCCGAGACGACCGTGACAGTGATCGACATGAAAACCGGCGTGGCGACGGTTTATCCGAAGACGGAGGGCCGATGAAACAAACCCTTCGAACTTCAGTCATTCGCCTGAGTCTTGTTCTGCTCACAATCAGCGGCTTCGGCTGTGCGCCCGGTCAAAAAGGCTCGAGCCCCGCGGATCCCGGTAAAGGTCCTGTTGTCCAGGGCACTGTTTCGGGTGGCGGTGGTAACGGCTGCGAAGGCAAAGCCTTCGAGACCT
>JALHOI010000340.1 GCA_022843085.1 Pseudobdellovibrionaceae bacterium | reverse complement strand
ATCGTAAGCGCTCCCTTCTTGGACAATGACTTCGGGGGACACGAAGATCAGCAGTTCGGTTAGAGCTTTTCGAAAATTTTCGCTGCCGAAGAGACTTCCGAGAACGGGAATTGACCTCAAAAGCGGAATTCCGCTGGCCGCTTCGCCTTCTTCGCGTTTTATGAGGCCGCTCAAAACTATTGTCTGTGGGCCGCTAAGATTGAACTGTGTTTCTATTCGGTTAGTTAGAATTCCCGGGACATTTTCAACTTCGTTCGCCTTGTCGAGTGTTGAGATTTCGGTGGTCAGCTGAAACTTCATTCGCTTCATACGGTCAGCCCGAGGTTGCACGTGTAGAGTGATTCCGTACTTCTTCCATTCGACCTGCGACGAACGAAATGAGGTGAGCTTTATCGGAATTTCTCCACCAGCTAAAAATTTTGCTTCGCCTCCAGATCGACAAGACAAAGTGGGCATCGCAAGAATACGCCCTTCACCCTCATCCTCAATTGCCTTTAAGTTTAGGAGCAGACTCTCGGTCGGGATTTGCAGCGAAGGAAGAAGGCTGGCCTGTGCGACTCGTGGCCAGTCGATTCCAAGCGTTTGAGCGCGGGTTCTTCTTACCTCTGCGATCACGATTTGTGTTCGAATCATCGGTTCGAGTTCGATCAACCCCGTTGAAGATTCGATTTGAAGTCCCAAAGTTGTGACAGCAAGTTTCTGCTGTGCTGTCATGGCCGTACTTTCTGCACCTCCAGTCAGCGTTGGACCTTTAGGGCCGATCGAAAGGCGTTGTCCGGGCCATGCTAGCTCGCGAAGCTCGGCTTCGATTTTATCTAAGAGTTCAGGCCGGATTTTGGGAAAAACGGTGGCCTCAAGTCGCCATGGAATTTGAGTTTCGCGGGCAATCTTGACGAGAGAAGCCCAATCGTCGATGCGAAGCAATTCACCAGTCACAGCAATTACAGGAAGGGCTTCAGGGCTAATACGTAGACCGCGGCGCGACTCGAGAGCTGTTTGGAACAACCGGATCGTCGTCGCCATTTTTCTTGCGGTGACGACAAGCGTTTTCCCTTCGTTGGTTTTATCGCCTACCAATCGCAGCGTTGTTCGGCCCATCTTTCGACCCGTCATAATGACGGTATTTGCGAGTACGCGCGAACGCACCACACTGCCGTCACTCACGTGAACTCGAGTGCCCGCCTTCACATCGATGCGAACACTTTCTCCAATTCCAATGACAACAACACCGTCGGTCGCACGAATTGCCAGCCCGTTTGCGGCAGCCAGCGAACTTAGACTAAGGAGCAGAAGTAGAAAAATCACAAGTAGCACCCGTGGCATCAAAACCTCCAGCCTCGAAGTGCTTGCAAAAGTACTCGCACAGCCACTAGCTGACGATGCGCGTATCAGTGGTTAGCAGATGCGCGAAATTCCGCAGAGCGGACGTTTATGAAATCGAGTCTGGATCAAGCGCGAGTTTAAAGCTGACCGAGATTCGGCCGCCCGAGCTATCGAAGACGAGTTTTGAAGAGTGAAGCTTGAGTAGGGCATTGCAAATGCTGAGGCCAAGCCCTGTCCCGACCGAATGATTCATCGTATTTTCATTCAACGTGAAGGGCTTTAAAAGATTTTGTATTTTCACGGGATCGATCGCCGCACCACGGTTGATGACCGCGATTCGATACAATCCTGCCGAATCACTTTGTCCGATCACTGTAACTTCAGATTTCGGCTCGGCAAACTTCACTGCATTGTGCATCAAGCGTCGTACGACATTTTTGAGGATTCGCTCGTCGCCGATCACACGCTGATTTTCGACTTCGAATTTGAACGTTAGATTTCGATCGGTCATCAGGCGGGTGATTGCATCGGTGACGCCGGATTCACTCAAGAGAGTTTTAGTTGTTAGGGCACGAAGTTCGAGTCGCGTCTGCTGAGTTTCCGCAGAAACAAGTTCAAGCGCGTCGTTGATCATTTCCTGAAGGCGCAACGCTGCGGTTTTGATGCGGCCTAGAAAGCGCTGTTGATCGAGATCAAGTTTTGTTTCGCTCATGAGGTCAGTGAAGCTTAGCATTGTCGTTAGCGGTGTTTTGAGTTCGTGATTGACCAGCACCATGAATTGATTTTTGGCTTGATCGAGAGTTTGAAGTTCAGTGAGAGCCGCCTCGAGCGCTCGATTTTTTTCAGCGAGCTCAAGACCAAGCTCATAGCGCTCAACAGCTTTATCCACGGTGTTGACAAGGTCGACGGGGTCCCATGGCTTATTGACGTAGCGATAGATACGACCACTGTTGATTGCCTCGATGACAACTTCAATATCCGCGTAGCCAGTCAAAAGAATCCGAATCGCATTGGGGTGCGTGTGAAGCGACTGCGAGAGAAATTCGACGCCCGTCATCTGCGGCATCCGCTGGTCGCTGATGATGACTGTCACTCGATGTTTGTCGAGGTGCTGAAGCGCTTCAGTGCCTGAAGTGGCCTTTAGCACTTTATATTTGGTCCTGAATAATCTCTCAAGCGAGTCGACGTTATCGGACTCGTCATCAACGCAAAGAATGGTGTGCTTCATCAATTGAATCTAGTGTAAGATTTTAAAAGGGAATCCTGCAATCTTCCAAGGAAGGAAGTCGGGTCTATCACTAGGGGCCATCGGCACATGATCGTGGTGAGTCGTCAGGATGACGGGTGCACTTCGGTTAAAAACACCGCCGTTCTCCGTTGAAAGCCGCCTTTCTCGACTGTGGTCGAGTTCTCATTGGTTTAGTTTTGTCTGACGTCTGTCGAGTCGGGTCTAAAAGCTCGATTTTGATCTGGGTGCCTCAAGTTGAGCGTCCAAAATGTCGACAGAGCTAATGGATTGGACCGTTTAAGTCAGACCACTTCGCTTGAAGAAGTGATCAAGGAGACGACATGAAGCTCAGAGTGTTCGCTACGCTCTTGATGGCATTCACACTTTTATTTTCTTCCATGAGTCCCGCGCAAATGCAGTGGGGAATGGGAGCTTACGGCGGCATGCAGCCTTGCGTTGGTATCAGCCACGCAGGTGGCGCCAGCAGCGAGGACGATGAAACCGCCGAGCTCAAGCAAGATCGCGCCGATCTTCGACGCGAGAAGCGCGACCTCGAAAAAATTTCTCGGCAGCAAGAACGAGACTTCGACGGCCTTCGCGACAATATCACGAAGGTGATTAGGTCAGAGTGGGCGACCGTGATTCTTGATCACATGGACGGAAAGAAAAATTGTCGAACGTGCGCGCCTTCCGCGCCGCCTCGTTCAGCAGAATTGCCACCGCCTCCCGCGACAAGCGAAGCTCCAACCGGAAGCGCGGGCTCTGGCCTTCGTTTTCCGCGAGATCGATCTGAAAGCACCACTGTCGATGTTCCACTGCTTCCTCAGCCGCGCATCGTACCTTCAGCCCCTGTCGTATCGCCAGCGCCAGTACCGGCACCGCCAACTGAAGAAGTTCCGCCAGTGCGCGTTCAACGACCGTCAGCACCTCGACCGGATGCAATCCCACCAGTTAAAGGGCCATCCCGTGGCGGCGCTTCGGTAGCGCGTGCGCAGAGTCGAATGCCGGCCAACGAAACGGTTTCAGCAGGAACAAATGTTCGACCTGCATCGGGCTCCACATCTGGTTCAACAGTCGATGCTTTTTTAGAAGGTTTCACTGCGGGCGGCGACGCGGGATACGCGCAGACCGACGGGTCGCCGCTTTTGTGTAATTCAGGTGAGCCACCGTACCAGTACAAGGAGTGGCGAAACATTTGCCGCGATGGCGGAAAAATCGCGTCGATGGCATGTACTTCGAAGTACTTCCAAAATGGCGACGTGAAAGGTCCACAGGCCAACAGCTGCGGTCGCGCATTGGATCGCTATCGTCGTCTCGTTG